>NZ_JAEFCE010000036.1:0-51705 GCF_016406055.1 Vibrio sp. IB15 | reverse complement strand
AGGGTATGAACTCGCCAAGTCTCTTGATTAACCAGACTTGTGATCAAGAGACAGGGATATTCCTGCCTTTTTCAGTTCCGCGCATCAGCAGCCTATAACTCCACAACTAACGCACAGTGCTTCGTAATTCATTATTGAACTTGGTAGCATGTCCAATTAAAGATTTCAGAGCGGTGTTCATTAAACAGATATAGGGACTGCTCCTGCTCTAAAATCGAGTAATCAATGGTCACTCCTTTGTACTCACTGTATTCCTGGTTAATGATCGGATCATGAAACGGAGTGGCGGTTCTCACGTCAATAATGCTCATCGACAAATGATCCCCGTCCAAACCATAGTAACCAGAATAAAGGTTTTCCATTGTGCCTTCGGTGCCGTCTTTCTCAGTGATCGCCACAAACTCTCTCATGCTAAAAGTTTGGTCAGACTGAAAAGTAATGCTCATACGCTCATAAAGCGATTGATAAGGTTGATATGCCTGAGATAAGAAATCCGTTTTTAGCGTTTTACAATGCCATCGAGTGCCCGCCAGTGCATTTTGGTCTAGAAAAAAGCTCGCCGAAGCTATTACCAATAAAATGAGTAAGCCAATTAATCGCAAAAGTAGCTCCTCTTTTCCATATGAGCGGCAAATGAGTCAAAAGACGTCTCTACATTGAAAATCGTCGCCCCGTAATTGAGAGCCTCGCCATCCTTCCTTTGAACTAACATGTACAAAGCATCGCTCTCTGGTTGGTCGACAGATGGATAAATACGAACAAACACATCCACGTTGCAGTGACTAGGTATCACACTGGTCAGCTTTTCTGTTATCGCTGGTAGCGAATAGGAATCTCCATGAACAATATGGAAAAAATAGTGGTTAGTATTGTCTGTGTAACTATCACGATATTCCGACTTATCAATAAAGTAAGGCGTTGGCTTGTAGTAAGTTTGAAATAGGTTGAACGCTGTAACGAGAACACAAATAAGTGCGACTATATAACCAGCTTTAATAGCGTGTTTATTGCTAGTAATACTTGATAAGCCAGGTACAACCGAACCGTACGCTTGATTTGAAGTTATAGGGTCCGAAGTGATAGTCGACGAGTTCTCTTCAGGCTCTTGGCTTGTCGTGGATGGTTTATTTGCTGGTGCAATCGACACTTCTTTAATAGCAGGCTTTGCTATCATACTCGCCACAGATGCAGACTGGGCTTCACCAAGGTCTGCTTGAGGCGTAGCTTGTTTTTTTGAACTTGTCTTTTTCGACTCGTCGATTTCAAGAGAATAGCCGGTTTTACTGACAGTGCGGATCGTTGCGCAGCCACAGGTTACCCTAGATAGTGTTTTTCTGATCTTTGAAATTACATTGGTAAGCGCTTGTTCCGAGACAATCACATTGCCCCAGCATCTATCAAATATCAGACCTCGTTCGATGCACTCGCCAACATTTTCAAGCAAGAATAGGAATACCTTACCTTCAAGTGGCGCGATAGTTTCTACGTGTCCATCTTCACGCACAAACTGCCTAAGCAAGGGATCATAACTAGCATCACATATTTGGTAGTTTTGTTGTTTCACTATCGTTTTCTATCTTTAAACTCGGTCGCATATAATATTGAATAGTTTATAAATGGCTAGTGAATTTTCCAATTTTCGAGCAATTATTTCGCGACGCTAAATAATACTTTTATTTGTTGTAAGGACAACACACCATATGGTCATTAACCATACCGGTAGCTTGCATGAACGCGTAACAGATTGTTTCACCTACAAACTTAAAGCCTCTCTTTTTTAAAAACTTACTCATGGCTTTAGATTGCTCAGTAGAAGCAGGGACTTGTGACATCTCTGTCCACTGATTATCGATCACCTTATTATCAACAAATTGCCACAAGGCATTTGATAAAGAGCCGAACTCCTTTTGAAGCTCCAGCGCTGCACGAGCATTGTTGTACACGGAAGCAATCTTGCCCTTATGCCTAACCACATCAAAATTTTCAATGATATTGGGTACATTATCTTCATCGAGCTCGGCTAATTTGTGTAAGTCGTAGTTCTCAAATGCCGCGCGATAGCCTTCTCGTTTTTTCAGTATAGTAATCCAACTCAGACCCGCTTGAGCACCCTCCAAAGTGATGAATTCAAACAACACTTGGTCATCGTAGACAGGTACGCCCCACTCCGTATCGTGGTATTCCCTTTCAAGTTCGTGTTTAAATGCCCATGCACAGGTTCTTTCCACGGTATTCGCTTCCATTTCGATAATCTCACTTAAGTAATACCAATCACAGTAAGTAAGTGATCATAAATAGCGCAGGAAAAAGGCTTAAGAACAAGGCCGAAATTTCCGATAAGTAGTTATTCTACAATCAAAATTTCTAACGCAGTTATTGAGCGTTTTAACCAGCTAGGATGACCAGTTATTTACTACGATTGGTATAAAAGTACATAAAAATAATGCCCCAGTTAGGGGCATTAGCTCAAAAGTAAATTAGAGTTACGCTACGTCAATTTTATGGAACAGGCGGTACAGTACCGGTACAACGATAAGCGTCAGTACCGTCGCAAAACCCAAACCAAACATAATGGTAACAGCCATTGGCTTGAAGAAAATATCAGGCAACAAAGGAATCATACCTAGAATCGTCGTAATCGCTGCCATACATACCGGGCGAACACGACTTAGTGCAGCATCAACAACAGCAACATAAGGATCCTTACCTGACTTCATCTCAATCTCGATTTGGTCAAGCAGTACGATACCGTTCTTCAAAAGCATCCCGGATAGACTCAAGAAGCCTAACAGAGCCATAAAGCCAAACGGGGTGTTTAAGGCCAACAAGCCAGTCGTTACACCGATTAAAGCCAGTGGTACCGTTAACCATACGATCAGCGGCTCTTTTACTGAGTTAAACAGGAACACGGTGATCAAGAACATGAACAAGTAGCCAAGAGGCATGGTTGTGAATAGTGACGCCTGCGCATCCGCAGATGACTCATACTCACCACCCCACTCAAGAGAATAACCCGGTGGCATCTCAATCGCTTCTATTTGTGGCTGTAGGCGCTTCTGTAGTGTAGAAGCGGTTTCTTCGCCCAGTAGGTCAGGATCCGCCATGACTGTCAGCATACGCTTACGATTCTTACGAATGATCAGTGGATCTTCCCATTCCAACTCATAACCCAAAGTCACTTGTTGCAGTGGAATGTATTCACTTAACGCAGGGCTCCAGATCTTCATACCTTCGATGTTACGAATATCGACACGCTCATCTTCTGGTAAACGAGCCACGATCGGCATCAGCGTTGTACCATCACGGTACACACCTATCGACTTACCAGAGAAAGACATCGCGAGGAAATCATCAACATCAGACTTAGTGATACCGTAACGACGAGCTTGGCTTTCGTTGAATTGAGGCTCTAGTACCTTAGTTCTTTCACGCCAGTTGTGGCGGACGTTAAACGCTCCGCTATCAGCGCGCATTACATCCATCACTTGTGCTGCGATTGAACGTAATACCGTTGGATCAGAACCTACAATACGAGCCTCAATCTTCGCACCGCCACCAGGACCTAACTCAATCTGTTTTAGCTTGTAGTCGATCTCAGGGAACTGACCATCTACGTGATCACGGAAGCGCTTCATTAACCCTTCAAGCACTTCGTAACTTTTCACACGAACCGTTATCTCGCCGTAAGCGCTATAACTTTTCTCAGGTGCGTAAGTTAGCATGAAACGTTGCAAGCCTTTACCTGCAGTCGTCGTGATATGTTCTACTTCGTCCTGTTCAGCCAGCCAACCTTCTAGCACTTTAAGCTTGGTGTTGGTTGCTCGAATATCGGTACCTTCTGGCATCCACACATCGACTTGGAACATCGGTGTTGTCGACGATGGGAAGAAAGCTTGTTTTACGAAACCAAAACCGTAAACACTCGCACCTAGACCTATGACTAACACAGCCATCGTCAACCATGCACGCTTCATACAGAACTCTAAAAAGTTCTTATAGATAACAAAGACCATCCCGTTATACGGATCTTTGCCCTCATTATCTGCATCGACCTTCTGACCTTTAAAGAAGATATCGGCAAAGAATGGCGTAATTGAGATAGCCGTAAACCAGCTCAACATTAGCGAGATAAGTAGAACCGTGAACAAGGTGCCACAGTACTCACCCGTCGAGTCTTCAGACAAACCGATAGGCGCAAATGCCGTTACCGCGATAACCGTTGCACCGAGCAATGGCCATTTGGTCTGAGTTACGATATCAGTCGCGGCCTGCATCCGGGTTCGCCCCTTCTGCGTGCCGATCAATATCCCTTCGACCACCACTATGGCGTTATCCACCAGCATCCCCAGTGCTATAACCAATGCACCCAGTGAGATACGTTGTAGATCGATTTTGAAGTACTGCATAAAAATGAAGGTACCAAACACGGTCAGTAGCAGTATCAAGCCAATCAACAGACCGGAACGCAGACCCATGAAGAACAGCAGCACCACGATTACGATCGCAACCGCCTGCCCCAAGCTCACCACAAAGCCGCTTACTGATTTATCTACTTCCTTCGGTTGGTTATAGACCTCTGAAATGTCGATGCCAACTGGCTGTTGGTATTTCAATTCAGCAAGTCTGCGGTCAAACGCTTCACCCACCGCGACCACGTTTACGCCTTGCGCAAAGGACACACCAAGGTTAAGTGCTAGTTTGCCGTTGTAGCCAATAATGTTAGTTGGTACTTCAACATAACCACGGGTTACCTCTGCCACATCTTTTAGGTAGATGAGGCCTTGAGCGCCACCTTCGGTTAGGATCAAATCACCCAATTGCTCTACGTTCTGGAACTCGCCCGTAGGATGGATACGAATGTATTCGTCACCAATTCTCACCGCACCCGCACTGGAAACAATGTTTTGAGTCGATAAAAGATTAAATACCGTGTTTGGCGAGATACCCAAAGAGCTGATCCGCTTCATCGAGATTTCGATGAATACTTGCTCTTGCTGCTGACCAGAAACAGAAACTTTACTGACCCCATCAACCAGTTCCAGCTCACGCCTTAAATAATCGATATAGTCCAACAGCTCTTTGTAGCTGTAGCCATCACCGGTTACCGCGAGCAAAATACCGTAAACATCACCAAAATCATCAATGACTTGTGGGTCGTTCACACCAGGCGGCAGTGACACTTTCAAGTCATTCACTTTTCGACGAAGTTCATCCCAAATCTGTGGCAGATCGTCTGGGCCATAGTTGTTCTTCATCGTTACCGTAACCTGAGACAGGCCACGACTGGAGATAGAGTTAACCTCATCAACATAGGTGAGTTGTTGGATTGCTTTCTCTAATGGATAGGTTACTTCCTCTTCTACTTGCTGAGGTGTCGCACCTGGATAAGAGGTGACAACCATGGCATCTTTGATGGTAAAGGCCGGGTCTTCTAGACGCCCCAAACCAAAGAAGGCAGAAACACCCCCAATCAGGAAGATCAACGAGAGCATCCAACTGATGACTTTATTGCGAATAAAGTAAGCCGCTACACCCGTGATCTGGTCATCACCCTGCTGAGCGTCATTCTGGGGCTTGTTATTTGCTTCACTCATTGTTCGCCTCCTGAGATAATACTTCCACTGTCATCCCATCTCGCAATCGCGATACGCCCGCTACAACTATATGTTGCCCCATATCTAATCCTTTGATTATTTGCAACGTTTTCTGGTTGGCTTTGCCTAATACCACTTTCTGCTTTGAAACTGTGCTGTCGTCATTAATGACCCAAACGAATGAGTTCTTACGAGTCAGTTCATCGCCGTCAGCATTGAATACCGCCTCAATAGGCACTAAAACACCAGCTTTCAGTTCTAAGCCAATATCTCGACCATGTGAGGTAACGTCGACCGCCATACCGTCCAGAATCAGATCGTCTTCGGGCATCGGTAGTGCCAAGGTCACGGTAAAGGTTCCGGTGCTTGGATCTGGCTCTGTTGTGAACTCTTTAATGCCAGCTGGGTACTCATTGCCACTTGGAACTCGCACCAAGGCCGTCACATTTTCAAGGATGGTTTCGCTAGGTTGATTCACGTAGATTTGATCAGGTAGCTGAATCACGACCTCAACATCCTCAACGCTGTGAATATTCACGATTTGCTGACCTACTTGAATGTTTTCAAATTGGTCGACACTGACACGGGAAATGATGCCATCAAAGGGAGCTTTGAGCTTAGTGAAAGACAAGCGAAGCTTCGCCAGTTCTAACTCGGCGTATGCAATCTGACGTTGAGCGGCAATCTCATCAAACTGAGACTTCGCGAGTAAGCCCTTTTTCACTAGCGGTTTTGAACGCCTGAACTGGCTATTCACCACGGTATATCGAGCTTGAGCATTATCAACGTCCAATTGATAGTCCGTAGGGTCAAGCTCAGCAATCACATCCCCAGCTTCAACTCGTTCGCCCTCTTTAACATCGAGCCTGTATATCTCGCCCGCCACACGAAAGCTCAGATGTGCTTTTTCCGCCGCATTGGCAACAGCTGGGAAATAGAGTTTGTCATTGAAATCTAATACTGAAATCTCAATTGCTTTAACTAATGGAATGTTCTCGGCTTCTACTTGAGGCTTTTCTCCACAAGCAGTAAGTAAAGCTAAACATGACAGTCCTGTCGCTAATTTAAATGCACTCATGTTATAGCCCCCTTTCCTTGATCCACTCTCGAACCTTAATGCCGGATTCAAGGCCATTCACACCAGAAGTTACGATGCGGTCGCCGTCGTTTAGGCCAGAGACAATATGACGTTTTTCATCAATCACGATCGCGACTTTTTCAACGATACCATCACTGTTCACTCGCCAAACTGAGACATCATCGCCATCAGTCATCATGGCAGAGGTCGGGATTTTGGTTGCAGCGGCTTGAGCCGACACAAGATTCACGGTACCAGACATGCCTGGCAAGATGCCGATATCGGTTGGTCTTTCCATCACCATGGTGACTTTATATGAACCCGTTTTAGGGTCAGCTTCCGTATCAACCTCTTGGAACGTCAGTACGTAGGAGTTTTCAGGAAACGCATCAAATACCATGGTCGCATCGGTTTCAAACCCAGAAGAAAAGCGCGTAATAAGTTGGTCGGGCAATAAGAAAACGACTTTAAGAATCTGATTGGTTTGAATATTCATGACGCCTTCTTTAGCGGCAATATACTCATGATTTTCAGCTGGAATAATGGAAATGGTGCCATCATAAGGGGCAACTAAAGTGGTGTAGCGAAGATTCGCATTCGCTTGATTAAGCATCGCGCGAGCTGAGTTATGGTTCGCTTTCGCTTGGTCGAAATCTTGCTCTGACACTACGCGGTCTTTACGCAGTTTGATCGCACGTTGGTACTGAACATCGGCAAGCTGAAAGTTCGCTTTTGCTTGCTTCTCTAGCAGTTGATATTCATCAGGGTTTAGCATGGCGAGTTTATCGCCTTTCGACACATGCTGACCTGCGGTCACGTCGATGCTCTGTAATAATCCGGGAACACGGAATGCGAGTACCGCTCTATCACCGGCTTCAGTTGTAGCAGGGAAATTACGCTCAAAAGCATTGTTACCGACGGAGACAGTGAAGAGTTTGGCGGGTCTAGATTCAGGTTCAGGTACGGGAGGAAGCTCCTTACCACACCCAGACAACCCAGCTAAGGCTGTCAATAGGACAAGGGAGGCTCTATACATTGGTGATCATCCATATCTATAAATATTTTTATAACATAGATTAATCGCATGTATCTTACCAGTCGGCGTAAGATTTATTTAGAGAAAATTATTAAAAAAAATAACGGCTTGGAATAAATTTTCCTAAACCGTCATCTTATATTTTTTAGGTCTTGCCGCTACATGTTCTTAAATTCGCGGTTCACTTTAAACGTATCGGATGTGACATAAGCTTCCATGTTGCGGACACTGGTCTCTAACTTCTGGAAATCACCCTCTAAAGTGTTCAATAGTGACTCTGCAGTTTGCCCTTTTTCCCAAGGCTTTTGCTTGAGCGTATGCTCTTGTTTAGCCTTCATTTGATCGACATACTGAGGTGGTTGTTTTTCAAGCATAAATGTCAAAGCAATATACGCCAATAACACCAAAAAACTACCACCGAGCAGTGCAGCAGAGATAACCATGATGCGAACCAACCAGACTTCAAGGCCGAAATAGTTCGCCAACCCTGCACACACGCCAGACAACTTACCGTTAATTGGATCGCGATACAGATCTCTACTCATAGTTTCGTCTCCAGTTAGGTGACTCCGCATCCAGTATTTTTTCTAGCGTTGTTACACGATCTTGCATCGATTCTGCCTGTACTGAAAGCTTGTGCAGGCGTTGAAGATCCGTTTCCGATAGCCCATTACTGGATTTCTTCTTGCTGCGGTAATGTAGGAATAACCATAGCGGTGCCACGAAGATCAAAAAGACAATCAGTGGACCTGCAATTAGAAATGTGGACATAGACAACTCCTGAATTATTTATCGCGGTTTTCAACTTGTTGCTTCAGTTTCGCTAGCTCTTTTTCAATTTCATCTTGAGCTTGTAGTTCTGCAAATTCTTGGTCTAACGATTTTGCATTGCCTGTCTTCGCGTAAACATCCGCTTCAGCTTCTAATTCATCCACTTTACGCGAGAATTGCTCAAACTTCGCCATTGCTTCACTGGTTTTGCTTGAGTGCAGGTGTTTTTGTACATCACGACGGTTGCTTGCTGCGTTGTTGCGGATCATCAGTGCTTGTTGCTTGGCACGTGTTTCTGCGATCTTGGTTTCAAGCTTACCAATCTCATTCGTTAGTTTCTCAATCGTTTCATGCACTAACGTTTGCTCTGTGTGAAGGCTCTTGATGATGTCTTCCAGCTTTTGCTTTTCGATCAGCGCCGCTCTCGCTAGATCTTCACGTTGCTTGGTCAGTGCCAGTGTCGCTTTATTCTGCCAATCAAGAATCTGAGTTTCGATAGCTTCAACTTTACGAGCGAGTTCTTTCTTGTCCGCGATAGCTTTTGCTGAGTTAGTGCGAACCTCTACCAATGTATCTTCCATTTCTTGGATGATCAGGCGAATCATTTTTTCAGGATCTTCAGCCTTGTCTAATAATGCGCTGATGTTTGAATTTACGATATCTGCAAAGCGAGAAAAAATACCCATGAGGAACTCCTTAATTTCAATAATGGCAAATGCGATTTAAATCGTTGTGCGACTCATCACCACTTGCTCGCTAATTTACGTTTGTTGCTAAAACTACCATAAGTAATCCAAGTTATGTGCCAACTTTTAAGGCATTAATTATCAGTCACTTACAATGTAATGGCGATTAACCTGAACCATGCTATGATGAATTTAACCAAGTATTGGTATTTTTCACCACTACAGTCTAAATGACCTCCACCAGCGCTCAGCTAACACAAGGACCCGGTATGCAGCAGAATCTTATTGGTGAATCACCTAGCTTTCTTTCTGTTTTGGACAAAGTTTCTCAACTGGCTCCAATAGAGAGGCCTATTCTGATCATTGGAGAGCGTGGTACAGGTAAAGAGCTGATTGCACAAAGGCTGCATTACCTCTCAAAGCGTTGGGACCAGCCTTTGATCTCGCTAAACTGTTCAACACTAAGTGAAGGCTTGATTGATTCAGAGCTGTTTGGTCATGAGTCAGGCTCCTTTACCGGCTCAAAAGGTCGTCACCATGGCCGATTTGAGAGAGCGGAAGGCGGCACACTATTTCTTGATGAACTGGCAACAACTCCCCTTGCAGTGCAAGAAAAGCTATTGCGTGTTATTGAATACGGACAGTACGAACGTGTCGGCGGGCAAAAAGCGCTAAGCGCAAATGTAAGGCTGGTGTGTGCAACTAATGCTGACCTGCCAGAGATGGCATCTAAAGGCGAATTTAGAGCCGATTTATTAGATAGGCTCGCCTTTGATGTCATTACTATCCCTCCGCTTCGTGAACGCAAAGAGGACATCACATTACTGGCTGAATACTACGCCATTAAGATGTGCCGTGAATTAGAACTCGAGTTGTTTGTTGGCTTTGCGCCATCGGCCATAGAATCCTTACTGGAATACTCTTGGCCAGGGAATGTAAGAGAACTCAAAAACGTCATTGAGCGTGCCATCTATCAACATGGTAAGAACCCATACCCTATTGAATCTTTGGTATTTAACCCGTTTAAACCAGCATGGGATAAGAATCAAGAATCGACTCAAGACATTGGCAATGAGTCATCCAACAGCCATACTTCTTCTGAAGGTTCGTTTTCTTTGCCCCTTGATTACAAAGCGTGGCAAGAGCAGCAAGACATCAAGCTGCTCAATCAAGCGTTAAAACAGAGCAAGTACAACCAAAAACACGCCGCCGAATTACTCGGACTCACCTACAACCAATTAAGGGGAATGGTGAGGAAGTACGCGATTGTCGGACAAGGCAGTGAGAAATAGCCACACTCATAGGATTATTATTTGGAGCCGAATAAATAAAATGTTAAATTATCCGGATCTTGAGGCACCTCTAACGCCTCGTTTCGAAAAGTATTTCTTTTTATGAAAGCACTAATAAGACTATCACTGAGCATCTGCACGCTGAGCTTTTTAGCCGGATGTGGTGAGAGTGTGAATCACGATCAAATTCGTGAAAAAGGCTTCATTTATTGCGGCCAAGGTAATCCTAGTACCTTCAACCCTCAATTGGTTGATAGTGGAATTACAGCAGAATCGCTGAGCCCGCAAATCTTCGACACGCTGCTCACACTCGATCCTATGACTTATCGACCACAGCAGAATCTAGCAACAAACTGGTCTGTCGATAAATCAGGTACTGAATACACTTTCAAACTGCGCCCTAACGTCGCGTTCCAGACCACAGGCTGGTTTACGCCAACCCGTTCTATGAACGCGCAAGATGTGGTTTTTAGTTTCGAACGTATCATTGATAGTTCCAACCCCTTCCACTATGTGGGCGGTGGTCTATACCCATGGTTTGCGGGCATCGACTTCAAGAATTTGATTGTCGATATCACGGCAGTGGACGACTTAACGGTTAAATTCCAATTGAGTCGCCCAGATAATTCTTTTCTAAATAACATCGCGACCAGTTACGCGGTGATTCACTCTAAGGAATACGCGAACCAACTCGTGGCTGCTGATGAGAAGAATGAAATCGACTCGAAGCCGGTTGGTACTGGTCCATTCTATCTGGATGAATATCAAATCAATGACTTGGTGCGTCTTAAAAAGAACAAGCATTACTGGAAAGGTGATGTGCAAATGGACCAAGTGGTTTTCGATACCTCACAACGCGGAACCGGCACCCTCGCTAAGTTGCTGCGCAATGAATGTGATGTGTTGAACTCGCCAATTTCTAGCCAGATCCCAATCATTCAAGCACATAAAGAGCTGCAGATATCCGCGACACCAGCGGTGAATGTCTCTTTCATCGCCCTTAATACAGAGCACCCAGCCCTACGCGACTCTCGCGTACGTAAAGCGCTGAACTTGGCTATCAACCGCCAGAATATTCTTGATTCGGTGTACTACGGTACAGGTACCAAGGCTTATACACTGCTGCCTCCGACATCTTGGGCTCATCAGAAAGACAATGTTCAAGTGCGTTATGACCGAAACTATGCGATAGCCCTTCTCAAAGAAGCTGGCGTAGAGCCGGGATTAGAGCTTTCAATGTGGGTGCCGCTAGAGCCAAGAGCTTACAACCCAAGTCCGCGTAAAACTGCGGAACTTATCCAAGCTAATTTAGCGGACATCGGCATCGAATTGAAACTTTACACTGACGATCGATTCGACCGTACACAACTGTCTTCGATCGCCTCAACAGATCTCCTGTTAACAGGCTGGATCGGTAATACTGGTGACCCTGATAACTTCTTGCGCCCTCTGCTCTCATGCAGCTCTGAGCGCGCAGGTCTCAACGTATCGATGTGGTGTAATTCAGACTTTGATTTCCTTCTGGACTTAGCCTTAGAGATCAACCAACAAAGGCACCGTGTAAACTTGTATCGCCAAGCCCAAAACATTCTCAACGAGGAAGTACCCGTGATTCCTCTGGCTCACGGAGTGCAGTTCCGCGTACATGATCGTTCTTTAACTGGCTTCAAACAGAGCCCGTTCAATGCCCAACCTTTTGATCAAGTCAGAAGAGAGGTGCACTGATGTTTTGGTATACATTAAGACGCATTAATCTGTTCGTTATCACGCTTGCGATCCTGACGATGGTCGGCTTTTCGTTGCTGCGACTCGATCAAACCTCACCGTGGGCGATTCAAGATTTCTGGCCCGGTTGGATAAGCTATATCACAGAGCTATCAACACTAAACTTTGGCTTAAGCAAGCACGGTACACCAATCATTGATGAGCTTGTGGTCGTTTTCCCAGCGACATTAGAGCTGTGTTTCTTTGCCTTTGTATTAGCGCTCTTAATTGGTATCCCTTTTGGGACTATCGCGGGCATGAGACAAGGTAAATTTGTCGACACCACTATCTCGTTTACCTCGATGGCAGGTTACTCTGCACCTATATTCTGGGTCGCACTATTGATGATCATGGTCTTCTCACTGCATTTTGAGATGTTCCCTGTTGGCGGGCGATACGATCTACTTTATGAGATTGAACATGTGACTGGCTTTGCGATCATCGATGCCTTTTTTGCTGAAGGTCGCTACCGCGCACACGCTTTGCAAAGTGTCATCGAGCACATGGCGCTGCCGTGTCTTGTTTTAGCATTAGCACCAACGACTCAAGTTATTCGTCTCATGCGAGCATCAGTGGCTGAAGTAATGACGCAAAACTACATTCGCGCGGCGCGTATTAAAGGTCTATCAACAAGAGAGATCGTTACTCAACATGTATTGCGCAATGCGATTCCACCGATTATTCCTAAGGTCGGTGTTCAACTTTCAAGTATGTTAACGCTTGCGATCATTACGGAATCTATCTTTAACTGGCCGGGAATTGGCCGCTGGTTATTGGATGCTTTATCGAATCAAGATTACGTTTCTATTCAAGCTGGCGTAATTGTGGTGGCAACTCTGGTTTTGACTGCAAATATTCTGTCTGACCTGCTAGGCGCTATGGTCAACCCACTGGTAAGGAAGGAATGGTATGCTAACAAATAACGTCTACCAGGAAGAACAGATTCCTACCCAGTTTGAGCGCTTCTGGCGTAGCTTCCGCTCTAACAACCTTGCGATGTTTGGCTTGTGGTGTTTGATACTTATCATTCTGGTGACGATCACTTCTCCGTGGTTAGCTCCCCATGACGCACAAGAGCAAACGGGTCATCTTTTAACACCGCCATCTTGGGATCCAGCAGGTACTGTTGAATATTTCTTGGGTACAGACGATCTAGGCCGAGATATTCTTTCTCGCTTAATCATTGGCTCTCAGCTTACCTTTGGTGCGGCGGTCGTGATTACCTTTATCGCTGCCGTTATTGGCTGTCTCATTGGCGTGCTTGCGGGTATGACGCGTGGTTTGCTATCAAGTACTCTAAACCACCTGCTTGATACGGTGATGTCGATTCCGTCTCTGCTACTAGCAATCATCTTTGTAGCATTCCTTGGCTTTGGCGAGTTCAATATCTTGCTGGCCTTATGTTTGGCATTGATTCCGCGCTTTATTCGCTCGGTCTACATTGCCGTGCATGCTGAGGTAGAGAAAGACTATATTCTGGCTTCTCGCCTTGATGGTGCGAACGACTTCTACCTGCTGTGGAACTCGATTCTTCCAAATATTCTTACTGTGGTGGCACTAGAAATTACACTGGCGTTATCCGTCGCAATTCTTGATATCACCGCCTTAGGCTTCCTTGGTCTTGGCGCTCAGGCACCAAGCACCGAATGGGGCTCTATCCTAGGTGATTCTGTAGAACTTATTTATCTCGCACCATGGACAGTAACCCTACCTGGCCTAGCCATTATGTTTACAGTAATTGTGATTAACCTCGTCGGTGAAGGTGTTCGCCAAGCGCTAAATGCAGGAATCGAATAATGCCATTACTTGATATTCGACATCTAACTATCGAAATTGAGACTCCTCAAGGGATGGTTAAAGCGGTAGATCGAATGAGTATTACCCTCAATGAAGGGGAAATTCGTGGTTTAGTAGGTGAATCAGGCTCTGGTAAAAGCTTGGTTGCTAAAGCGATCGTTGGTGTTTGTAAAGAAAACTGGAAGGTATCCGCTGACCGTATGCGACTCGGGAATGTTGACCTGCTTCAACTGACCCCTAAAGAGCGCAGACGTGTCATTGCTCGTGATATTGCGATGATTTTCCAAGAGCCATCAACGTGTCTTGATCCTTCAGAAAAAGTGGGCAATCAACTGATCGAAGCCATTCCCTCACACGCCTTTGAAGGTCGATGGTGGCAACGATTTAAGTGGCGCAAGAAGCAAGCTATCGCTCTGTTGCACAAAGTCGGCATCAAAGATCACTCGCGCCTATTGGACAGCTACTCTTACGAGCTCACTGATGGTGAGTGTCAAAAGGTGATGATCGCGATGGCGATCGCTGCCAAACCGAAAGTCTTGATTGCCGATGAACCAACCAACGACTTGGACCCGATTACCCAGTCTCAGATCTTGCGATTATTGAGCCGAATGAATCAGCTCCATAACACGACAATCATCCTGATCGGCCATGACTTAACGACCATCACTCAATGGGCGACTCGAATTACTGTTATGTACTGTGGTCAGTCTGTTGAATCTGCGGATACGCAAAAACTGTTGGATGCACCAAAGCACCCATACACGGTGGCTCTGTTGAAAGCGATGCCAGACTTCAACGACTGGATTCCACACAAAGAGAAACTTCAGTCGCTACCAGGATCGATTCCTCCACTACAACATCTTCCTATTGGTTGTCGATTGGGTCCACGTTGCCCTTACGCGCAAAGACAGTGTGTGGAAATCCCACATACTAAACGAATCAAAAACCATAAGTTTAACTGTCATTTCCCTCTGAATATGGAGAAGAAAAAGAAATCATGAGTGCATTATTAGAAGTCAGTGAATTATCCAAAGACTTTACGACTCGCTCTGGTCTTTTCCGTAAAAAGATTCATCAAGCGGTGAAGCCGGTAAGCTTTACGCTTGAAGCAGGCCAAACGATCGGCTTTATTGGTCAAAACGGCTCTGGTAAATCGACGTTAGCAAGAATGCTAGCAGGCATGGTAGAACCGACTGCGGGTGAGATTCGTGTAAACGGTGAAAAGCTAGAGCATAAAGACTATTCGACTCGCTGTAAGTTGATTCGCATGATCTTCCAAGATCCCAACACATCGCTTAACCCGCGTATTCAGATTGGCCGTATTCTGGAAGGTCCACTGAAGCGAAACACCAACATGCCGCCAGAAGCCCGTATGCGCCGTGTAAAGGACACACTATTACGTGTAGGTCTTCTACCAGAGCATGCTTACTTCTACCCTCAGATGCTTGCAGCGGGCCAGAAACAAAGAGTTTGTCTAGCTCGCGCCCTGATACTTCAGCCATCAATCATTGTCGCTGACGAAGCTCTGAACGGTCTAGATATGGCAATGCGTTCTCAGATCATCAACCTATTCTTAGAACTTCAAGAAGAGATGGGCGTATCCTTCGTCTACGTATCTCAACACCTTGGCATTGTTAAGCACATCACCGATAAGATCATCGTGATGCACGAAGGTGATGTGGTTGAGAGCGGAGACACCGATGAAGTGTTAACCAACCCAGGTCACCAAATCACCCAAAGACTGGTTGAGAGCCATTTCTCCAAAGCGCCAAACCACTAAGCTGAAACGACTAAGCTAGAACCACGCTATGTTCAGTAGGAGGGAAAGTATGTTACGAGCTGCTACAATGCTTCCCCTCTTGCTTGTTAGCCTCTCATTTAAAGCGGCAAGCACACCGCTTACTTGGTTAGATAAAGCCTTCATAGAAACCGCGTTTTATAACGTGGCACTGCAACACGAATACTCCTCAGGAACAAAACCACTCGCCAAATGGCAGCAACCGATCAAAATTTGGATTGACCATCGTGTCGGCGATAAAGAGCTTCATCAAGAACTCGCAGAGCTGCATATCCAACACTTAGCTCAAGTGACCCAGCATCCTATCTCACTCGTCGATAAAGAGTCTGAAGCGAACGTTAAGTGGATATACACGAGGCAGAGTCAGTGGTTGTCTGAGGCGAAATCAGTACTCAAGCTCAAATCAACTCAGCATTTAAATAGCGCCATCTGTACGGCGGGTTATCGAACCAATTCTCAAGGTGAGATTGTTTACGCTGGGATTGTAATTCCCGTAGATCAGGCAAGATCTCGAGGCAAGCTCGTCGCCTGTATCGTAGAAGAGATCACTCAGGTTCTAGGCCTGCCCAATGATTCAGATAAAGCCTACCCTTCTATTTTCAACGACCACACGCCAGAAGACTTATTATCGCCGTTAGATGTAGTGCTACTGCAACTATTGTATGAACCAGAACTAAAAGCTGGAATGACAAAATCTGAAGTAAAACCTATCGTTCGAAAGATACTCAGGAGATACAGCAAAACAGGTGTGCTTCAACAAGCTTCTAAAGCCGCACAGCAAGCACCCTTGTATCAGTTGATTGGATATTGACGAATACAAGTTGGAAGCAACTTAGATGGGATAATTGAATGATAGCGCTACCTAAGAAAGGCAGCGCTGACTTACGATGTTACGGTATGACGAAAGAACTAGCGCTTAGCAGCCTGTTTTTTCAGCTCGAAGTCGAATTCATCAGGGAACAGGATAACGCCTTCTTCTTGCTCATTAGGGAATACAACCACAGCAAGTTCGTCGTCTTCTAGGCCATTTGTCCAGCGACTGTGCCATTTATTTAATGAGATAGACTCAGCCTTACACTCAGCCCAGTCACCTGTCGCCCATGACTCAGCAAACTCTTGATTTGGCCATACAGGTACGCAATCTTCGTCTTCTGTGTTTAGCATTACACAACCGTGCTCATCGGTTAAGATCCATACTTCACGGTTTGCTACGATTTCTTTCACACAGTACTTTAGGCGTTGCTCACCCGTATACTTATTGATTTCTGCGATTCTTTTATCGTCTAGCTGTGTAGTCATCTTAATTTCCTACTTTAGTCAGTAACTTTGCGCTTAAAGTTATTTTATGCAGAGTGCTTTTAACTGCAAATATTATCGATGAAGAAAAGTGCTCACTTCAAAGAAAAACGCCTGCTAAATTTAGCAGGCGTTTATTATTAAGTGACTTGATTAAACAAGCTCACCTTGTAGCCAAGGCCAGCCTTGCTTCTTACGGCTCAACGTGTTTTCCATCATTAGCATGCCGTCTTTTTCGTGCTTAACCAATTTCTCAGCCCATTCACCTTTGTAAAGAAGGCGAGTTTGAGCAGTAGTGATGTCAGTTAGCATTACAGCTGCAAATGCTAGACCGTCTTTCTCACAACGCTCTTCAAGATCCGCTTCAAGCGCTTCGATCATGCCGTCAACTTGCTCAAGAGTCGCAAGCTCAACTTGACCAACAACAACATCGCGACCGTTGAATGGGTAGCCTTTAAGGTCTTTTTCTACTAGTTGTGCAGCAGATAGGCCTTCGATGTTTGTTTTAGCGATTAGAAGTGCTTTGATGAATGCATCAACGTCTTCTACGCCAGCGATTTCAGCAAGTTCAGCAACCGCGTCTTTGTCTTTTTGAGTACAAGTTGGAGATGCGAAACCAACAGTGTCTGAAAGGATTGCAGACATCATTAGCTTAGCGATTTGTTGAGAGATAGCGTGACCTTCAATCTTGAACATGTTGAAAAGTACTGTGTTTGTACAACCAACAGGCCAGATCCAAGCTTCCATAGGGTTTACTGTCATCACGTCGCCTAGACGGTGGTGATCGACAATACCTAGGATCTCTGCATCAGCAACATCATCTGGTGCTTGTGCTAGATCTGAGTAGTCTACTAGCCAGATTTTCTCACCAGCAACAGAAGTACGAAGTTCTGGCATGTCTGCACCAGCAACTTCAAGAATGTGTTGAGTTTCGCGGTTGATCTCGCCTTGGCGAATTGGTGTCGCTTCTTCGCCACGAGCTTTAAGAAGCTCAGTTGCAACTAACGCACTACAAATACTGTCACTATCAGGGTTTTTGTGACCAACAACTAAAATCATGTTTCTTCCTATTACACTAACAATTACGACTCTACCTATAGAGCCTCTCTTTATTAGGCATACTTTACCCTATTTTTTTAGATTGGTCATGTTTCGTCGGTTTCTCCCACATCCAGAATAGATAAAAAAAACAAAGATGCAATTGATAATTATTATCATTCGTATATATTAATCCTAAGACATCTATTTTGAGTAACACCTATGGACCGACTAATCTCTTTATTACCAAGCAGTCGCGCTTCGAAAACAACTCAGTTTTCACTCTCATTCAAGCGCCTACTGTTACCTATTTCATTAGCAGCTTTGGTCGCGGCACCTGCAACGCGTGAATTGACCGTAACCACATTATCAGACGCCTTCTGGGCGGTATCTTGTTATGTCGCTTTAACCCTAGCGGTCTACCACTGGTTGAGTCTTTACATCAACAAAGACAACGTATTCAGCAAGCTGGTCCATCAGTCTCGCTCTAACCAAGTTGTGTTCGCCGCCTTAATGGGTGCCCTACCCGGCTGTGGTGGCGCAATCGTAGTAACCACTCAGTTTATTTCAGGTAAGCTCGGGTTTGGCGCTGTCGTCGCCGTGCTCGTATCCACTATGGGTGATGCTGCCTTTCTACTTATCGCCAGCGAGCCAAAAACGGGATTAGCTATGATGGCGATGGGGGTCATTGTTGGTACTGCGTCAGGCCGAATCATTAACCTATTCCATGCCGATGATTTCTTACGCCCAAAACAAGCTGAGACAAATGTATCTGCCGCTAACTGTTCGTCTCAATCTCAGACCAAAGAAGCGGTGTCTAAAAAAGCGATTAACCTGCAAGGCTACCTTTGGTCGGTTCTAATTATTCCTGGAGCAGCGGTTGCCCTACTTGGCTCTTTTCAAGTTGATGTCAACGAACTGCTCGCCTTACCCGAGATGTCTATGGAATGGGTCGGCGCAATTCTGTTGATTAGCTCAATGTTTCTTTGGGGGCTAACTCGCGAGATTGAAGATTACAAATCGGCGGTAAGTGAAGATGAAAAGTGTGTCGGCTCTCACCCACTTCAAAAGACCGCTCAGGACACAAACTTTGTTACCGCTTGGGTGGTGGTTGCCTTTTTGTTCTTTGAGTTTGGTTCTGTGATAGCAAATGTTGATTTTGCGACGCTATTCTCAAGCTGGGGAATTATGCTCCCCCTGGCTGGAGTCCTGATGGGTTTGCTACCGGGCTGTGGGCCACAATTATTGGTGACTAGCCTTTACCTTTCAAGTGCGCTTCCACTTTCAGCACAGATAGGTAATGCAATTTCAAATGATGGTGATGCCCTATTCCCTGCCATTGCAATGGCACCTAAAGCTGCATTAGTCGCTACGTTGTACTCTAGTGCGCCCGCATTAATCTGCGCATACGGATATTGGTTTATGTTCGAGGTTTAGATCTCAAAGCTCGATAAGTCCCTATTTAGGTCGGTACTTGGTATCGACCTTTTTGCTTTCTAACCCTTGGTCACTCTAATCACTACTCTCCACCGCTCTTATTTGTAAACGCCCTCTAACCTATACAGTTACTAGCTCCCCCTCAATACGCTTCTAAACGCGCTACACAGTTGATTGACCGTAAATACAAGGACAGTAGATAAAATACAAAAAGCCCCTGTAAGAGTGCTTACAGGGGCTTTAATTCAAGCTTTAATCTTAGCTTTTACGCGAGATGCTTAAGAAACTTCGATTGGGCCACCGAATGAAGTTACTGGAGGCAGTTTGCCTTGGAACTTCTCGAAGTCGACCAAACATGTGTTTGCTGACGTCGCTTGAGCTAGCTCAGAAGTACCGATGTCTTGAGTTAGTGTATTTGGATCGCCGTATGTATCTAGCGCGCCCACTTTCTCGTTGATCGGGCCGTACCAAGCGCCTTCTTCGATACGTACAACACCAGGAGCGTAGCTATCCATTAGAACAGCACCTGCTAGTAGTTGACCACGGTCGTTGAACACACGTACTACGTCACCGTCTTTGATGCCTTTCTTCTTAGCATCAACTGGGTTGATGTAGATTGGCTCACGGCCTTGTACCGCGTAAGTCGCACGCCACTCTTCAGATTCACACATCTGAGAGTGAAGACGCTTGTCTGGGTGACAAGATTGTAGCCAGTACGGGTGTTTGTCAGAGCCTGGACCACCGTGTGAACGTTCAGATTTCTCGAACCACATTGGGTGTTCCTGACAGTGCTCGTAACCCATGTTGCCAACAGTACGGCTTGTGATTTCGATGAAACCAGAAGGTGTACCTAATGCGTTGATCTCTGGGTCTTCACGGAATGAAGCGTGACGAGTCCATGGCTTACCTTTACCGAAGTCTAGGAAGCCTTTTTCCCAGAACTCAGCGAACTCAGGCATTTCGAAGCTGCCTTCGTTTGCTGCGCGACATTCGTCGTACAGAGATTTAACCCACTGCATTTCGTCCATACCACGCGTGTAATCGTCGTAACGACCCCAACGTTTAGTTAGGCTAGACATGATCTCGAAGTCAGTCTTAGACTGGAACAGAGGATCCACTAGTTTATGCATCGCGATCAAACCACGGCCTGAGTATGCGCCGTAACCATCGATATCGTTACGTTCCCACTGAGTACATGCTGGAAGCACGATGTCAGAGTGACGACAAGTTGCAGTCCAAGCGAAATCAACAGCAACTACAGTTTGTAGGCTCTTGAATGCTTTACGCATCTTGTTGCGATCTTGGTGGTGGTGCCACGGGTTGTTACCACTGAATACCATCATCTTAATATCAGGCAGTGTTACCGTTGCGCCATTCGCTTTGATCTTCTTACCAGGCTCTAGCAAGCTATCAACCCAACGAGCAACTGGGATTACGCGGCTGTAACCGTTGTAATCTGTGTTTGTGTACTTAGGTTTCTGACCTTGGTCGATGTTCAGCGGGAAAGAACCCGGAGCAGCGAAACCAGTTGAAGATACACCGATACCAGAGTAGTGGTGACCGTAAGAGATACCACCGCCAGGTAGACCAATTTGACCAACCATTGCTGCGATAACTGCACACATCCAGTAAGGCTGCTCACCGTGTTGTTGACGCTGGATACTCCAACCAACAAGAATTTGTGTACGACCGTTAACCAGCATCTTAGCGAAGTCACGGATAGAATCCGCGCTAGCGCCACAGATAGCAGAAGCCCACTCTGGAGTCTTCTCAACTTTATCTTTCGTTTCACCTTGAACGTACTTGATGAAGTCTTCAAAACCTAGACAGTAAGTTTCGATGAACTTCTTGTCGTATAGACCTTCATTGTAAAGTACGTGAGCAACACCAAGCATGAACGCCACGTCAGTTTGTGGGTTGATGTAGAACTGCTCGTTTTCTAGGTAACGGCCTGTTTTGTTCTTAACAGGGTCAACAGAAACAACGTTGATTTCTTTCTTAGCAACTTTCTCTTTCAGCTGTTCTAGGTATGCGAAAGACTCGTGAGTCTCACATGTCCAACCTACTTGAAGGTTTTTAACTGGATCGTTACCCCAAAGAACAATGTTGTCACTGTTTTCTAGGATAAGTTCCCAAGATGTACCTTGTGCGTAAACTTCAGTAGAACCCAGCACGTAAGGCATGATCGTTTGACCAGCACCTGTTGAGTAGTCACCGATTTTCTTCACAGAGTAACCGTGAAGTGCCATTGCACGTTGCATGTGGTTAGTACAGCTGTGGAACTGACCAGTTTGTCTCCAACCAGTTTGACCAGTGTGAAGCGCCCATGGACCGTAATCTTTCTGTACGCGCTCTAGTTCGCGGTAAACAAGGTCTAGTGCCTCATCCCAAGTCACACGAATAAAGCGGTTGTTACCACGCGTGTCAGCGCTGTATTTGTGCTTCTTAAACCAATCTAGGCGAACCATTGGGTAACGCACACGAGATGGGCTGTAGATAATACCTTTAATACCTTTCAACATCTCTGTTGGGTGTTGATCGATTTCTAAAGGTTTAATTTCTTGTACTTTACCCGCGTAAACGCGAGCTCGGAATGCACCCCAGTGAGAACCAGAGACTTTCCATGTGCCGTCTGTTTCTGCAGCAGATGCTGAAGCCGACGCCAATAAGCTTGGACCGATAACCGATGCCGCACTCGTCGTTGCGACACCTTTCAGAAAACTTCTTCTTGTAATTGCCATTGTGTTACTCCAATTGACGTCTTATTAGTGATGGCCTTCAGAAAAATCTGATGAGTGCTTCTGTAGATACTTAAGAACCAATGCTTCTGTATCTGTATCGAAGTTAACGAATGCAATCATACCATCTAGCATGCCTACCCAACCGTTAGCACTGAAGTGCGCTTCATCTGGTTGTGAGTGACAAGTTGAACAGTTAGATTGATACGCTTGACCAGCGGCGTTCCAGATTGGATCGAAGTTATCAACCATAGACTCTTTCTTCATCCAAAGTGCTAGGTTAACTTCTTCCCATGGAAGGCCAGTTAGCTCATCTTCTTTCTTCTCGCCAACAGTGATTACGTCACTTTGAGATACTTCTTTCGTCAAGATCGCTGTTGAGATGTTCATACCGAAGTCTTCTTGGATTACACGTCCGAAGCCTTTCGCTTTACGCCAACCGTCGATTTGAATCTTGATCATGTCGCCTTTCTCATCGATCACAGCAACTTTACTTGCAGGGCTTAGTAGACCCGCTTCAACGGTTGCAGTCTCATCCGTGTACATTGGAAGGTGACGAATTGAAATCACGTCTGAACCATTAGAGTAAGAAGTGCTGCTAGCAACTTGCTCAAGCTCACCAACGATACCACTAGCCGATTCCATATCTAATGGAAGGTTGTGAGCAATACCTTTGTGACAGTCAACACAGCTTTGATCACGCTCTGCTGCGTTCTTCATTTGAATACGCGCTGTTGGGCGCATGTTCTCGAAATCCATTGAATCGTAGTTGTGGCAGTTTTTACACTCTAGAGACTTGTTCGAAGAGAAACGGTCCCATTCGTGTTTAGCCAATTCAATACGACGAGCTTCGAATTTCTCTGGCGTGTCTAGATCACCAAATACTTGAGCGAATACTTCTTTAGATGCTTGCATCTTACGTGCGATCTTTGCTGTCCATTCATGTGGAACGTGACAGTCAGGACAAGTAGCACGCACACCAGAAGTGTTTTTCCAGTGAACCGTTTCTTGTAGCTCTACGTATACGTTGTCACGCATGGTGTGACAGCTTACACAGAACTCTTCTGTATTTGTGTGTTCTAGCGCTGTATTGAAACCGCCCCAGAAAATAACACCGGCGATAAAGCCACCCATAGTTAGTACACCCAAACTGATGTGTACTGCTGGGCGAGTCATCGTGCGCCATAATTTAACTAAAAATGATTTCATGTTTAGCTCTCTTAAATATTGATTTTAAAAATTGTTGTTACTAGAGGGCATTACATGCCGCCGTGAGCACCAGGAGGTCCGAATACAAACACTTGTAATGCCCAAACTAGGAAGCCGTAACCACCTACAAAAGCAACACTTAATATTGGAAAGAGAACCACTGCAATGAAGAGGAAAGATTGCCACTCCAGCGAGCGTTTTTCGCCAGTTTCAATTTTGTTAACATCACTCATACATTTTGCCTATTTTGTATTTAGTAATTTCGAGTAGCCCATTCTAGGGGGCTAAAGTTCTTGAGTATCTAACAACAAATTTTAACCATACGCAAAGTAGGGTTCAATGAAATCTCCCGTTATAACCCTTGCTAATCAATACTTTTTTGAGCTCATCCAGAGTTGTTTTCAGTTAAAGAAACATATTAAAAAGTATTAACAAATGTGAAGAATTAAGTACATTTCAAAGATGTTAAAAACCAACATCTATGCAACTACATTGTAACCGTTTTTAACGTTTGACCTACTAAGTAGTAGCTAAAAATGCCTTAAACGACCAATAATTTGTACTCGCATTGTTAATTTATTGAGTACTTTTTGAATTCACTGTTGAAGAGCTGAAATGCATCATTTGGCACTTTCAGATATGATGTGTATCCAATTAAAAGGAAGCACTATGCAAGACGTTATAGACATATCTTGGTGGCAGTTGCTGTTTTTTAGCTCACTTCTTATCCTGCCCATTGCAATTAATCACAAACTGAAATTAGGTCTGGGTAAAGAGGCCACTATTAGCATTGTTCGCATGGCTATTCAGCTATTTCTAGTTGGTGTTTACTTGGAGTACCTGTTCACTTTGAATAGCTTATGGGTCAACTTATTGTGGTTGTTCGCCATGATAATAGTGGGTGCGAGCTCAATTGTTGAAAAGTCCAAACTGCCCCAAAAGCTACTGCTAGCCCCGGTAGCCGTTAGCCTTGCAGTGACCTGTGTCCCTATTGTTCTATTCATCTGCTTTTTTATTATTAAACCGACGCCGCTATTTAATGCGCAGTACCTTATTCCCATTGCGGGGATGTTATTAGGCAATAGCTTAAGCAGTAATATCGTGGCACTGCAGAACTTGTTTGGTGCTTTTGAAACCCAAAGGTCAGAATATGAAGCAGCAGTCGCCCTAGGAGCCGCACCAAGCTACGCTGCTGCACCTTTTGTACGTACAGCGATCCAGAAAGCGATGTCACCGATTATAGCGTCTATGGCTACGACCGGCTTAGTAACGCTACCAGGAATGATGACAGGACAAATTCTTGGAGGGGCTTCGCCAATGATCGCAATTAAATATCAACTGATCATCATGTTGGCTATTTTCGTGATGATGAGCTGCTCTTTGGCCCTCGCATTACACCTATCTTTAAAGACATCACTAACTAAAGAGGGGCGAGTTCTCGCCCAAATCCAACCTTCGAAATAACCTCTCACCTCTTTTGAGATCTGGTTACTCACTGAATTTGAGACAGGTTATCCACAGAATCTGTGGATAACCAAATCAATATAGATCCTTTTTTGTCCACTTCGCCCTTTCAAAAGATCATTCACATTGATCTTTGCTTACTTTCAACGACATATACACATGTGCTGATCATTGTTGTTGAGTCTTTTCTTAGTAATTGAGGACATGAACGACATGGTTTTCCACAAATAAAAAACGGCCTGCAATGCAGACCGTCTTTTTAATGTCATAAGTAAGTTGAGTGTTTAAGTGAGCTTCATCAACAGCTCTGACTACTCACTGATAACTAGTGGCGCTATATCTTAGTCACGCAGGTAGATTAACCAGTACCACATGCCGACAAAGATGCCACCACCGATGATGTTACCTAAAGTCACAGGCAATAGATTATTCATCAGAAAGTCGATCATGTTTAAGTCGACATAATCGGCAGGGTTAGCACCTGTCATGGCCCAGAACTCAGCAGGAGCAAATGTCTTGATACCGATAGCAAGCGGAACTTGGAACATATTTGCAATACAGTGCTCAAAGCCTGCTGATACAAACATCGCTACTGGTAGGATCATCACTGCGATCTTATCAGTGAGTGTGCGTCCGCTGAATGTCATCCATACCGCGATACACACCAGCACATTACACATGATGCCAAGCGCGACCGCTTGAATGAAATCATGGTGCATTTTGTGTTGAGAAATCGCCATCGCGTTTAAGCCAACCTGACCATGATCAAACATGTATTGCTTCGTCAGTAGCATACAAGCCACCAGCAATAACGCACCAATCAGGTTTCCAATGTAAACCGTCGCCCAGTTTTTCACTAAGGTGTGCCAAGTGATCTTGCCACTTGCACGAGCCACCAAGGTTAGTACCGAACTGGTAAACAGTTCACCGCCAGTAACTACAACAAGAATTAAGCCTAAGCTAAATGCTAGGCCGCCCAACAAGCGAGTAATACCCCATGGCAGATCGCCAGCACCAGTCGTTACGATAGTGTAGAACACAAACGCAATACCGATATGGATACCAGCTGAAATCGCTAGAAGAAAAGATTTGATTGGATCTTTGGTTGCTTTACCTACGCCAATATCTGCAGCGCGCTCAGCCATTTGTGGCGGTAATAATGAGTCAAATTGGTTTAGATTCATGATGATTTACATTTTGAAACATGTCGTCGGGAGCGCGATAATCCTCTCTTTCATTTCTTAATTCAAGAGCTATTTTAAGCCTTAATTCTCCTCACCAACCAAGAACACGCCAAACCTGGAATGATATTGAAATTTCATACGACTTTAGTAGTAAAAAGAAAAGTCTGGTGAATGAAATTTCACCAACGATAAAAACAACACATCTATAAATATCAACAAGTTACGTTAAAGCCTAAGAAATGGCGTACACTAAAACCGTGTTTTTAAGGCTTTTATTTCTAGATTTTGACATAGATCAACAGAACGTAAAAAAGCGCCCTCAGGCGCTTTTAACTCAATCACAGTTCAAGAGATTCGTTGTCTTAAACCGACGGTTCAATCACTTCTTCAGACACAGATTCTAAAGCAGCATCCGTACGGTCTGGTTCCGGACTAGGGAGTGCTAGATCAGGATCGCTTTCGTTAGCAACTTTACCACCAAGCGTCTTCAGGCTGTCCACTAGCTCTTCTAAGCTCTTAATATGTGCATCACTCTTGGTTATCTGTTCGTCGAGAAGTTGACTACGTTTTGTTGCTTCTGACAACTGCTGCGCCTGCTGCTGGTTTGCGTTTTCTAATGTCGCAACTTGTTCAGTTAGAGACTCGATTTCAGATTTCAGCAAAGCTGTCATGTCTGAGCTTTTAAGCGCTTTAATGCTGGCAACAATTTTTTGAGACTGAAGACGTAGCACAACGTCACGGTAATCTTCATCGTTGATCACTTGTGAAATGCTTAATAGCTGATTTTCAGCATTCAACACCGATTGCTCGAACTTGTCCCCTTTTATGCTCGCAAGTACTTTAACTTCATGAGCGACACTTCGTACGTGGTCTAACTCAAACTCCGCAGCCTTAACAGCATCTTCAATGATAGACTTTTCACGAGGGCTCGCTTTGACCTGATTCTCAGCTAACGCGATTTGTGCAGAGGCCTTAGCAAAGGTCAACGGCACAACGTCATCAAAATCTTCATCTTCTAAATACTCTAATTCGTCTTTTAACGGTTCGATGTATTTCTTATGTGCGACTTTCACTTCCAACAGCCGAGCATTGTTGAGGAATTCAACTTGAGCTTCTTGAGCGTCTTCTAGCTCATCAACTAATACATACTCAAATAGTTCACTGTATTCTGAATACAAACGCTTATAACTCGAAGCAAACATGGTGTCAGCACCAAGGTATTTTAGGTAATCCATTTGCACGATCGAATCAGCAAGTACTCTATCCGCTTTTTTCTTAAGCACTAGGATTGCGTCATAGTTTGATTTGATTAGTGCGATTTTCTCGTCGAAGGCTTCAGCGTAAGTTAAGCTCGAAAAAATAGAATAACTTTTAGTCAGACGCGTTTCGTCTTTTAGTAAATCGGCATAAATACTTTCAGCGTCTTCCCATGCGTCTAGCAACTCATTGTAATTCTCTGGAGCATAGAGAGACAATTGAGCATGACTTTCAAGCTTGGATTGCCACTCTGCGTAAACAACCTGTACTGAATGAAAAGAACGGACCTCTGCTGCAGATTCATTGTTGTTATTTGTGGTTTGATTTGCGTCTGTCTGCTCTGAGGGTGTGCTTTGACAACCTGAGATTGCAAATAGCATGCTAAGAACTAATGCTACTTTGTTTGCTCTCACTGATGCATTTCCTTTTTTGTACAATATTAGCTGAATGCAATATATTTCTAGTTCAACAATATATTACAACCATTTAGCAATAAACATCATTCGCCATTTAAGTGGGCACAAATCACTCAATCCAACCAAAATAACTTCACCATGCGACGATTAATCATTCAATTTGGTATCAGTTATCAAATCTATTTATTTGCTGTTGCTTGAGCCGGGAATGCGCACTAAGGTGAAGGTAGAGAACGTTATGAATTTATAGGTTAATTATGAAGTACAACGCTGAACATATTGCTGATTTAAACCTCCTTCTTCAATTTGATGTAAGTAGCGCTGCTACCGGCATTAAAGTTCATCAAGAGGCTAGCCAAGAGACTCAAGACGCCGTTAAGCGCCTATTCGAAAAAAACCTTTGTACTCAACCAGACGGTGGTTACCTAACCGATGAAGGTATTGAGATGGCAGAGCGTGCAGACAAGCTACTTCGCGTACTTAAATAAAGCGCTACTGTTATAGTAAAAACTCCACTCGCTTCGGCCGTGGAGTTTTTTCATTTTTGGCCAAAGGTTTGTTAGGCTTATTAAATCCCTAGCTTGTCGTTGTGAGGAAAAGATGGCTTCTATATTTATTGTTGGTGCTGGATGGGTAGGCGCACCTTTATCTGAACACCTAGAAAGACATGGCAATCGCGTCGTCGTCACTAAAACGACCCAAGCAGGTGCAGACACGCTCAGTAGTAAACGTATTCCCTGCGAAGTATTCAGCTTTGACTCGTCAAACCCTGATCAAACCATGGGACAACTCTACTCTTTGCTGCTCGAAAACAACTCCGAGATAGTAATTGGCAGCTTCCCTCCCGGCTTTAGAAAAGGCGCAGGAAAAGAGTATGCCGACTATTGGCAGTTACTTATTAGCGCTTGCCAAAAAGCCAATATTAAAAAGCTCATCATGGTCAGTTCAACGACGGTATACCCAACTAAACCGGGCATTCTTTATGAAGATGACGCATCACTTGCGCTTGCACTCGCTGACAGCGATCAGGCTAACTCATTTTCCGATAACGCACGAATCATGCTTCAAGCTGAACAATCGGTAATAGATTCTGATATCGATTACACCATCCTTCGTTTTAGTGGATTGATTGGCCCAAATCGTCACCCATCAAGATTTGCTAGTAAACTAAAGCAAGTGAGTAACCAAGCCCCAGCGAATATGCTGCACCTTGATGATGCGATTGGTGCGGTTGATTTTGCAATCAGTCACCTGCATAACGAAGTCGCGAATGTGACAACGCCAAACACAGTAAGCAAAGCGGAGTTCTATGCTGCAGCCTTAAAGAGCGCGAATAGTAACGAGCCACTTCCACCTATTGTTAATGACCCAGACAAACTGATCTCTTCAAAAAAGATTCTCGACTTAGGCTATTCGTTTAAGTTTGAATCCACATTGGACGCTCTTCATGACTAAACAACCATTAAATAAGCTGCACCGTTCGATCGATACGCTTTGGAATTTCATGTCTATGGGTCATAAAGTTGAGCCTTCAGACTGTATTTTTGTGTTATGTAGCAACGACAGAAGAGTCGCGGAATATGCGGCCGAGCTTTATCACCAAAAAATAGCGCCCTACATCGTTTTTTCCGGTGGTGTTGGACGCTTCACTGAAGGCAATTTTGACCGTTCAGAGGCCGAAACCTTTGCGGCGATTGCGCGAGACAGTGGTGTACCGGAATCTGACATTATCATTGAAAAACAGGCGACTAATACTGGTGAAAATGTCCGCTTTACATACGAATTGCTTACTGAGTGTGGCTTATCCCCGAAAAAACTGACCTTAGTGCAGAAGCCTTTTATGGAGAAACGAACCTACGCCACCTTCAGTAAACAATGGCCTGAAGAGACAACGGAAATAACCGTAACCTCCAAATGGCAGGACTGGGTCGATTACTTTAATGAAGAGTTGCCATTAGATATGGTGTTAGGCGCATTGGTGGCGGATTTTGAACGCATTAAATCGTACCCCGCTAAAGGTTTTCAGATTGAAATGCCTATCCCAGAGGAAGTGGATCACGCCTATCAAGCGATTAAGAAACTCGGCTTTGAATAGATAGCGATAACCAATAAAAACAAAAAAACGGTGGCACTGAGCCACCGTTTTTTGTTCCATTACTTTGTATTTCAGTTATCACCGAAATATTGAAAAACGCTTATTTACATAGCGCTTCTTTGTAGTGAAGGCGACATACAGACACGTATTTATCGTTGCCACCAATTGCCACTTGATCACCTTCCGCGATCGCGACACCGTGCTCATCGGTACGGATTACCATGTTCGCTTTGCGGCCACAGTGGCAGATGGTTTTCAGTTCCACCAGCTTATCAGCCCAAGACAGTAGATACTTACTTCCTTCAAACAGCTCACCAAGGAAGTCTGTTCTTAGCCCGTAACAAAGCACAGGGATATGCAGTTTATCCACCACTTCTGTTAGCTGATATACCTGCTCTTTCGACAAGAACTGACACTCATCGATCAGTACACAGTGACGCTTTTCTTGCTCGTTCAGCTCGTTAATCGCTTCAAAAAGATTCGTGTCACTCTTAAAAAGCTGTGCTTCAGATTGAAGACCAATTCGAGAGCTCACTTTACCAATACCGTAGCGATCATCGAGTGCTGCCGTAAAGATCACCGGCGTCATGCCACGTTCTTGGTAGTTAAATGAAGATTGAAGAAGCGTTGTTGATTTACCCGCATTCATTGCCGAGTAGTAAAAATACATCTGAGCCACAGAAATATTCCTGTCTAATAAAGTTGAATATAGAAAAGGTGAAATTCGAGAATTTTTGCTAGAAAAAAGGGCTGAAAATCAGCCCTTTTTTATAAGATTACTTACGACGCCAAGTCGTACCTTCTGGGCCGTCTTCCAGAACGATGCCTAACTCGTTTAACTTATCACGAGCAAGATCGGCATTTGCCCAATCTTTTGAAGCACGAGAGTCGTTACGCAGTTTGATCAGAGCTTCGATTTCAGCCACTTCGTCATCATTACCCGCAGCATCACCTTGTAGGAATGCTTCTGGATCTTGGTGAAGAATACCGATGATGTCCGCTAGTTCACGCATCAACGCACCAAGTCCACTCGCCTTTTCAATGCTTTCTGTCTTGATACGGTTGATTTCACGAGCCATTTCAAACAGCACTGAGTATGCTTCTGGCGTATTGAAGTCATCGTTCATTGCTGTAGAGAAACGAGTTACGTACTCTTCACCACCAGCAGGTGCAGCAGTAAGGTCTAGGCCACGAAGTGACGTGTATAGGCGCTCAAGCGATGCACGAGCTTGGTTTAGGTTGTCTTCGCTGTAGTTTAGCTGGCTACGGTAGTGACCAGACATTAGGAAGTAACGAGCCGTTTCCGCATCGTAGTGTGTCAGTACATCACGAATAGTGAAGAAGTTACCTAGAGACTTAGACATCTTCTCTCTGTCTACCATAACCATGCCACTGTGCATCCACGTGTTTACATAGTCAGTACCATGTGCACAGCAAGATTGTGCGATTTCGTTCTCGTGGTGTGGAAACTGAAGGTCAGAGCCACCACCGTGGATATCGAAGTGATTACCAAGGATTGATGAGTTCATTGCAGAACATTCGATGTGCCAGCCCGGACGACCTGGGCCCCATGGTGATTCCCATGTTGGTTCACCCGGCTTAGACATTTTCCAAACCACGAAATCTAACGGACTACGTTTTGCAGAGTCAACATCAACACGAGCACCAGCTTGAAGCTGATCGAGGTCTTGCTTGGAAAGCTTGCCGTATTCGTCAAACTTCTTAACTTCAAACATTACATCGCCGTTGCTTGCTACATAAGCAAAACCACGTTCAATCAGCTTTTCTACAAGCTCAATGATTTCAGTAATGAATTCCGTTGCACGAGGCTCAACGTCTGGACGCTTCATGTTCAACGCATCGAAGTCTGCATGCATTTCACCAATTAGGCGCTCAGTCAGAGAATCGCAAGACTCACCGTTTTCGTTCGCACGCTTAATGATTTTGTCGTCGATGTCTGTGATGTTACGAACGAACGTTAGGTCGTAACCTAAGTAACGCAGGTAGCGAGTCACAACGTCGAAAGAAACGAACGTACGGCCATGACCAATATGACAGAGATCGTATATGGTTACCCCACAGACATACATGCCGACTTTGCCAGCTGTAATTGGTTTGAATTCCTCTTTCTGTCTTGTGAGCGTGTTATATATCTTTAGCATGATCTCTATCTATTTTATGGATTAATCAAAATAAGCCCGCAGTATAACAAGTCATACCTTAATAGGTAATACCTTTCACCACCAAATCGGCTAAACTCCTTGTTATCTATTGACGATTTCGTATTTTGAAACTCAATCAAACTAGGCTAGAATCGCCTTTCATATTAAAAATACAGTAAGGTAATAATCATGATCATCCTTCACACAAATTTTGGTGACATCAAAGTTCAACTAAACGAAGAAAAAGCACCAGAAACAAGCGCAAACTTCCTACAGTATTGCCGTGACGGTTTCTACGACAACACACTATTCCACCGTGTTATCGATGGTTTCATGATTCAAGGCGGCGGTATGACTTCTGGCCTTAAAGAAAAAGCGACTCGCGCAACTATCAAGAACGAAGCAAATAACGGCCTAGCGAACAAAGTTGGTACGCTAGCTATGGCTCGTACTATGGAACCGCATTCAGCGAGCTCTCAGTTCTTCATCAACGTAAACGACAACTCTTTCCTTAACTTCCGTAGCGAAAGCCTAGACGGTTGGGGTTACTGTGTATTCGCAGAAGTTGTAGAAGGCATGGACGTAGTAAACAAGATCAAAGGTGTTAGCACTGGTTCTATGGGTATGCACCAAGACGTACCACTAGAAGAAGTGATCATCACTGGTACAACAATCGAAGCTTAATTTAGCCTTCGATTCGTATTCACCATTGATACATCATAATTAGGACAAGGGAGCACTCGCTCCCTTTTTTCAAACTGTATGAAAACATATTTTATCTCAGACCTGCACCTTGCTCCGTCACGACAAGACATCACGGACTGCTTCCTAACCTTCATGAAAAATGAAGCGGTAGAAGCCGATGCGCTCTACGTGTTAGGCGACCTTTTCGAGTTCTGGATTGGTGACGACGACAAGAGCGAGTTCGCGACTTCTATTCGCCAAGCGTTTATCGATTTGGTGAAAACAGGCGTACCCTGTTACTTCACGCAAGGTAACCGTGACTTTTTGGTCGGTAAAAGATTTGCAAAACAGACTGGTGTGCAGCTTCTAGACGAAGTGACAACTATCGATATCTACGGACGAAAAGCCGTGGTACTGCATGGCGACACTCTATGCACTGAAGATGTCAAATACCTCGCCTTCCGTGAAAAAGTCCATCAACCATGGCTACAGTGGATCTTCAACAGAATCCCATTCTTCATTAAAAAGAAGATCGTCTCTAAGGTTCAGTCAGATATTAAAGATGACAAACAGACCAAATCTTTGGACATCATGGACGTGACACAGCAAGAGGTCGAAAACGTGATGGAGAAAAACAATGTTGATCTCATGATCCACGGCCATACCCATCGTCCAAACGTCCACACTTTTGATGCTAATAATTGCACTAAAACTCGTATCGTACTTGGTGATTGGTATACACAAGGCTCTGTACTGGTCTTTACTCCACAAAGTTTTGAACTACAGAATCGAGCGTTTAGCAACAGCTTTCAACAACAGTCTTAAACTTTCAGTTTGATTGTTATAGTGGGTCAGAGTTTCTTCGATTGTGTATGGTAATTTCTAGCAAATTAGCTATTATCTCTCTATCAGAAGTAAACCGAACACAGTACCAATTTGAAATATTCATACGTAGCGCGTCAACCCATACTCGATGCAGATAAGAAAACCATAGGTTACGAGTTGCTATTCAGGGATGGTCCTAAGAACACTTTCCCTGAAGTTGAACCGGAGCTCGCTACAAGCCGTTTGCTATCTGACCATTTCTTGTCGACCCACTACAATACTTTGGGTGATAAGCTGGGTTTTGTTAATTTTCCCTATGCAAGCCTGATCAACTTAGTCCCGACTCTGTTCCCCAAAGAAAGTTTAGTCGTTGAGGTTCTTGAAGACTGCGAACCGACCGATGAGTTACTTGAAGCAATTAAGACTATCTATGATGCGGGCTACACCATCGCTCTGGATGACTTTGTTCCAAGTAAGGCGTGGAAGCGCTTCTTACCTTACGTATCGATTATCAAATTCGACATCCGTCTGATACCTATCGAAAAAGCCTCAATATTTATGAGCTCTATGCAAGGGCTGGATATCAAGTTTCTTGCCGAGAAAGTAGAGACTTACGAGGAATATCAGCAAGCAAACAAAGCCGGTTTCAGTTACTTCCAAGGGTATTTCTTCAGCAAACCTGAAATGATCCAGACTCGCGCTCTCAACCCCGCTTTTCTGACCATCGTCCAGCTTCTGAAAGAGATCGCCAACGATCCTATCGATTTTGGTGAAGTAGAACGACTGATCACATTAGACGTGACGCTATCCTATAAGCTACTAACCTACGTAAACTCAGCAGGTGGTTCAGCAACCACGATCCGCTCGTTCCGCCAAGCACTGGTTTATTTAGGCGAGCAGAAACTGCGTAAATTTGTATCTCTCGTAGCGATAGCATCGGCGAAAGAAGACAAACCAGATTCACTTTATGGCTTAGCGGTGATTCGCGCTCGTCAATGCGAACTGCTAGTCGAAAAGATGAACGTGAAGGTTGAACCCGGACAAGCTTTCTTAACCGGTATGTTCTCGTTATTGGATTCATTGTTTGATCAACCGTTAAAGCAAGTGCTGGATTCAGTACCAATTGACGAAGAGATAAAACAAGCACTAATACTACGCAAAGGTGTATTAGGCGCGGTCTTGGCCATGGTGGTCGCTTATGAGCAAGCTCGATGGGATGAAGCAACTCGCATTCGTAATCTCCTCAAACTCAGCGAGGCTCAACTCGGCCTTGCCTATGACGAAGCGACGGCTTGGGCTCAAGATTTATTAGCTCCCGCCTAAACATCAGGAATCTACTTAAATTGAAACTACACTTTGGTGAGCTTTAGTTTCTTGTTAAACTCCAACGCATTCATTTATGGCCTCTTACTCAGAGGCCATTTTTACAGGATTTGACTATGTCTTTATGCCCATGTGGTAGCAACAATACTTACCCAAAGTGCTGTGAATCAGCACACCTTGATCACAGCTCAGTTGAAACGCCAGAGCAGTTGATGCGCTCTCGTTATTCCGCGCATGTTTTAGGATTGGTCGATTATGTGGTTGCTACCTATCATCCTAGTTGCAATGCCGAAGAACAAAGAGAAGGCATTGCAGATTCGATCAACAGTGATTGGGCGGGGCTAGAGGTTATCGATACCGCGGAAGGTTCTCACGAAAACGAGGGCTTTGTTGAGTTTAAAGCCTATTTTAATGAGGATGGCGCGCAATACTGCATGCAAGAACGTTCTCGGTTCGTTCGTGAAAACGGCCTTTGGTTCTATATCGATGGTGAATATCCAGAACAAAGCCAACCTGAACCTGAGATTGACCCTCGCCTAAACCAAACCGTAGAGAGCTTTAAGATCGGTCGTAATGATCCGTGTATCTGTGGCAGTGGTAAGAAATACAAGAAGTGCTGCGGTTAACTCGCGCAACTAGGAAGTCAGCTTAATAGAAGAGATTCCTGATGTCGCTAACGCTCCTCGGAGTGACGAGACATAAAGACAAAGAACTCGACTCATAAATTGACACTAAAAAGCCCCGTAAACGCAATGTTTGCGGGGCTTTACTTATCTAGATGTATCCTAAAGATAGATTACTTATGGCGCTCTTTAAGTTTATTCACTACGTCGTTCATTGATAGACCTTGGTCTTGAAGAAGAACCATTAGGTGGTAAATCAAATCCGCAGATTCACACACTAATTCCGCCTTATCGCCCGACGTCGCCGCAAGCGCGACTTCAACGCCTTCTTCGCCCACTTTTTGCGATATACGCTTGGTGCCACGGGCATATAAACTGGCAGTGTAAGAAGAGTCAGGATCTGCGTCCTTGCGGGCAGCCAGTAGCTGCTCAAGTTGATGAAGCCACACCATCTGAGACTCTTCCTGTGGATCAGAATCCCAGCATGTTGTTGTACCCAAGTGGCATGTAGGGCCAATTGGATTGACTTTAACCAACAACGTATCGTTGTCGCAATCCAGTGACATATTCACCAGTTGCAGAACATTTCCTGACGTCTCACCTTTAGTCCAAAGGCGCTCTTTAGTACGAGAGAAGAAGGTCACTTGACCTGTTTCGCCCGTCTTTGCTAACGCATCTTGGTTCACGTAACCCATCATCAGCACTTGGCTTGACTGGAAATCTTGTACAATCGCAGGAACGAGACCGTCGACTTTATCCCAATTGATACGTTCAGCTAGCGTATTTACTTCTGTCGCTGCAAAACTCATAGACGCACCTCTACACCTTGTTGTTTTAGATACTGCTTTAATTCACCAATATTGATGACTTGTTTATGGAATACTGAAGCAGCGAGCGCTCCATCCACATTAGTTTTGTTATAAGCTTCAGCAAAGTGCTCCATTGCACCTGCGCCACCCGAAGCAATCAGAGGCACCTTACACACTTCACGCACCATGTTGAGCTGCTCAAGGTCGTAACCGTTTTGAACACCATCTTGGTTCATCATATTTAGTACGATTTCACCTGCGCCACGCTTTTGTACTTCCTGCACCCAATCTTTGGTTTCCCATTTGGTTGCTTTAGTACGCGCTTCATCGCCTGTGAATTGATAAACCTGATACTTACCAGTCTCTTTATCGAAGTATGAATCGATACCAACAACGATACACTGTACGCCGAACTTATCCGCAAGATCAGTGATCAGTTGTGGATTAGCCAGTGCTGGCGAGTTGATGGATACTTTATCAGCTCCAAACTCTAGAATGCGCGCTGCATCTTCTGCTGATTTAATACCACCAGCGACACAGAAAGGAATATCGATTACCTCTGCGACACGCTTTACCCAACTCTTATCAACAACACGGCCATCACTTGATGCCGTGATATCGTAAAATACTAATTCATCCGCGCCCTCTTCTGCATAGCGCTGTGCTAGCGGAACGATGTCGCCAATGATTTCGTGGTTACGGAACTGAACGCCCTTAACCACTTGTCCGTCACGGACATCCAAACAAGGGATTATTCGCTTTGCCAGCATGCAAATGCCTCCTCTGCGGTGAACTTACCATCAAGTAGCGCACGACCAACAATCACACCAGCCACACCGCTACCTTTTAGAGCTTCGATGTCTGCTAGGCTGCCAATGCCGCCCGATGATTGGAACTGAACCTGCGGGTACTGCTTACAAAGATCCACGTAAAGCTCTACGTTTGATCCTTCTAGCGTGCCATCACGAGAGATATCAGTACATAGAACGTGCTTAAGGCCAACGGTCAGGTAATCTTCAATCAGTGCTTCAATAGTCACACCAGAATCTTCCTGCCAACCTGAAATCGCAACTTTGCGAGTGCCGTTTTCGTCGATGTTGATATCCAGAGCAAGAACAATTTTTTCAGCGCCATACTTTTCCATCCAGCCTTTAACAAGCTCTGGCTGTTTAACTGCCGTTGAACCAACAACAACACGTTGTGCTCCTGCTTCCAGTAGGTCAATCACATCTTGCTCATTACGTACACCGCCGCCAATTTGAATGTTAGCAGGCGTGCTATCAAGTAGCTTAGCGATCAGGTCCAACTGGCGAGCTGTCGTGTCTTTTGCACCTGTTAAATCAACAAGGTGCAACCAGCCAGCACCAGCTTGGTGATATAAGTTGAACTGCTCTGCTGGGTCTACTTTGTATTCTGTTACTTGACCGTAATCCCCTTGGAATAAGCGAACTACTTGGCCTTCAATTAAATCTAATGCGGGAATAATCATTTACATTCCTTATATGGCAACGTTAGCCGCTGCCTAATCCTTATTACAATTCCAAGAAGTTCTGAATCAGCTTAGAACCAGCTTTTGATGAGCGTTCAGGGTGGAACTGAACACCATAATAGTTACCGCTTTGGACTGCTGCGGTAAACGGATTGCCGTAATCACACTGTGCGATGGTGTAGTCACCTACTGGCATTGCGAAGCTGTGAACGAAGTAAAAGTACTCGCCTTCTTCAATGTCTTTAAATAGAGGGTGATTCGGTGTTGCAGTGACGGTATTCCAACCCATGTGTGGCAGTGGTAAATCGCCCGTATCCAGTAAACGAACTTCACCCTCACACAAGCCTAAACATTCAACTAGCTCGTCGGCCTTTTGGCCTTTTTCTTGAGATAACTTACCAAGAAGCTGCATGCCTAAACAAATGCCAAGCAGAGGCTTCTCTACTTGCTTTACAAGAGCGACAAGATCGCGCTCTTGTAAGTTTTTCATTGCTTCACTTGCTGTACCTACACCTGGCAGGAATAGCTTGTCGGCTGCAAGAACCACTTCAGGCTCTTTTGATATTTCAACAGTGTAACCTAGACGTTCAATCGCAAATTTAACCGATGAGACGTTGGCACAACCAGTATCAATAATAACTACTTTCTGCTCTTTCATACCGATTCCTTACAGAACGCCTTTGCTGCTCGGTAACTCGTTACCTTCAACTTTGATTGCTTGGCGCAGAGTACGACCAAATGCTTTGAATAGGCTCTCAATGATGTGGTGATCATTATTGCCAGCAGAAGAAAGGTGTAGCGTACAAGCTAGCGTGTCAGTTAAAGAACGGAAGAAGTGAACCACCATTTCCGTTGACAGGTCACCCACTTGCTCACGGCTGAACTTAGCATCGAACTTCAAGTACGGGCGACCAGAAAGGTCTAACGCACACTGAGCCAGACACTCATCCATAGGTAGGCTAAAGCCAAAGCGGCCAATGCCACGTTTGTCACCTAGCGCGTCTTTCAGAGCTTGGCCTAACGCAAGTGCTGTGTCTTCTACTGTGTGGTGATCATCAATGTGCAGGTCGCCTTTCACGGTCAGGTTCATTTGGAAACCACCGTGTGTCGCGATTTGATCAAGCATGTGGTCAAAGAAACCCATGCCTGTATCGATCTTGTTGCCACCGGTTTCATCAAGGTTTACCGCTACCTTGATGTCAGTTTCTTTGGTGGTACGAACCACTTCAGCAACACGCGCGTTAACCGTTAGGTCTTTTACAATTTGTGGCCAGTTTAGCGTGCCTTCCGTTTCAGCATCTGGGCCATATTGAATACCGCGGATTGCCATGTTCTCTGCAAGTTGAAGATCCGTTACTCGATCGCCAATCACAACAGAGTGTTGGAAGTCGACTTTACCGCCCTGCAGATATTCTTTAACCATCCCTAGCTTAGGCTTTCGGCAAGAGCAATTGTCTTCGTCAAAGTGAGGGCAAATAAGCACGTCATCAAACTTTACGCCTTGAGCTTCGAAGAAATCCATCATCATATTGTGTGGCGCATCGAAATCTTCTTGTGGGTAGCTATCAGTACCAAGGCCATCTTGGTTAGTTACCATCACTAGACGGTAACCAGCATCTTGCAATGCAAGTAGGCTAGGAATCACTAGCGCTTCAAATTTTAGTTTGTCTAAACGGTCTACTTGGAAATCGACTGGCGGCTCAACAATTAAGGTGCCATCGCGGTCTATAAAAAGTGTTTTCTGTTGTTTACTCACTTGAACTTCCTTTTAATTTTAAATCTGGTGGCCTAGCAAAAATCAAACGCTAACCCAAAATATTGATTTCATTTGTCAGCCTATTATTCATCGAATAAAGGCTAACAAATGTTATTACTGGCAAGCCTTTCGCTACTGATAAAAGTTACGAATGAATCCAAGTGTCTTTTCGCACTCTTCCCGGTTACCAATACTAATTCGAACACAGTCTTCAATTGGCGAATTACGTAAGATAATGCCACTGTCCCATGCCGCTTTAAACAATTCGTCACCGTTCGGGAATTTAACCAAAAGGTAGTTACCCCAACCATCAAATACCGTAACGTTAGGCATCCCCATTAGGCCTGCCTGTAAGTATGCTCGGTTAGCGCTCAAGTCCAAAACCTGAAACTTTGCTCTTGCAAGACCTTGCTCTGAAAGTGCTTGAACCGCGATATCAGCAACAGGGATTGGCACCGGGTATGGCGCAATCACTTTCAACAATACATCGATAAGCTCTTGGTTCGCCAGCGTAAAGCCACAGCGTAGTCCAGCCAATGCAAAAGCTTTAGACAAGGTACGCAGAATCGCTAGATTCGGGTATTGCTCAAGTAAATCAACGGTTGACGCTTCTGGGCAGAAGTCGATGTACGCTTCATCCATCACAACAATTGCTTTATCTTGGGTCATCTCAAGTAGCTTGATGATGTCCTTACGTTCAACCAAATTACCAGTCGGGTTATTTGGGCTACAAACAAACACAACTTTCACGTTGTCTAGCTGAGCTTCAATCGCTGGAAGGTCAAGTTGCCACTCTGCGGTTAGAGGAACAACTTTACGCTCAACACCAATCGTCTCAGCGCTAATCGCGTACATACCATAGGTTGGTGGGCAGTAAAGAATAGCGTCTTCGTTCGGCTCACAAAAAGCACGAATCAGCAGTTCAATACCTTCATCGGCACCACGTGTTGTCAGAGTTTGCTCTGATTTCACACCTGCATATTGAGCATAAGCATCAATCAACTCTTTAGGCTGGCATTCGCTGTAGCGATTGAGACGAGACAGGTTTAAGTTGTACTCGTTATCGAATGGGGATTCATTGGCGTTTAACCAAACGTCACCCGTGCCGCCAATGCGTCTTGCAGACAAGTAAGGTGTAAGAGCCTGAACTTGTTTTCTCGCTAACTTTTCCATGCCCTGCCCTTATTTTGCTTGGTTTAACTTTTCAACTCGGATGGTCACAGCGCGTTTGTGTGCATCCAAGCCTTCGGCTTCCGCCATTGTTACTACAGTCGGAGCCAGACCTTTTAAGCCATCGGCTGTCAGTTCTTGCACCGTCATACGTTTAGAGAAATCAGCTAAACCAAGGCTAGAGTATGTCTTGGTGTAGCCGTAAGTCGGCAATACGTGGTTAGTGCCAGAGGCATAGTCGCCTGCAGATTCTGGAGACCAATCGCCAAGGAAGATAGAGCCTGCATTGTCTAGCAATGGCAGCAATTCACGTGGGTTCTTGGTTTGAACGATCAAGTGTTCAGGACCGTAGAAGTTTGAAATCGCTATCGCTTGAGTGATGGATTCAGCAATGATGATTAGGCTTGATGCCAACGCTTGCTGAGCGATACTCGCGCGAGACAGCTCTTTCAATTGTTTTTGAACGGCTTCGGTCACTTGATCCGCAATCAATGGAGAAGGTGTGACCAACACCACTTGAGAATCAGGGCCGTGCTCCGCTTGGCTCAACAAGTCAGCTGCAATGAAGTCTGCGTCTGCTGTTTCATCAGCAATCACTAACACTTCTGACGGACCAGCTGGCATATCAATCGCCGCGCCACGGAAGTCGTTGCTCACTTGGCGTTTCGCTTCAGTTACGAAGGCATTACCTGGGCCGAAAATCTTATCGACTTTAGCAACGCTTTCCGTACCGTAAGCCATCGCAGCAACCGCTTGACCACCACCAACGTTGTAAACCTCATCGATCTTACAAAGCTTAGCGACGTACAAAATCTCGTCAGCGATTGGTGGAGGCGAACAAAGCACAACCTTACGACAGCCTGCGATTTGAGCGGGAACACCTAACATAAGAACCGTTGACGGAAGCGGCGCACTGCCACCTGGGATGTACAGACCAACCGTGTTAATTGCACGTGTCACTTGCTCACACACAACACCTTGTTGCGTCTCAACCTTAATTGGCTGAGGTTTCTGAGCTTCGTGGAACTTAGCAATATTGCTGTAAGCTTGTTCTAGCGCCTGCTTCATTTCTGGAGTTAGACGAGCGCTCGCTTCTTCAATCTCATCTGAACTTACTCGAATTGATTTTGGAGTCACGCGGTCAAACTTCTCAGTCAGTTCTTTAAGCGCTGCATCGCCCTCATTTCGTACTTTTGCAATAACATCAGAAACTGTCGCTGTGATGTTTACACCTTCAGTAACAGCGGGACGCTCTAATACCGAGTCTTGCTGTGACTCACTTAAAGATTGCCAAACAACGGTTCTCATCGTCATTACCCCATCATTTTTTCGATTGGTAGTACTAGAATCGAGCTTGCGCCTAACTCTTTCAGCTGTTCCATCGTTTCCCAGAACAAGTTCTCGGTACTTACTAGGTGAACAGCTACTTTATCTTTATCCGTTGATAGTGGAAGAACCGTTGGATCTTCAGCACCAGGCAGTAGTGCTTTGATTTGCTCCAGCTGAGAAGTTGGCGCGTGTAGCATGATGTACTTCGATTCTTTCGCTTGTTGAACACCCTGCATACGAGTCAGTAGTTTTTCAATCAATGCTGTTTTGTCTGCGTCGAATTCACCAGTACGTTGAATCAAGGTCGCTTTAGATTGGAAAATCACTTCCGCTTCTTTTAGGCCGTTTGCTTCTAGCGTAGCACCAGTAGAAACCAAGTCCGCGATTGCGTCTGCAAGGCCAGCGCGAGGAGCTACTTCAACCGAGCCTGTTAGCATACAAGTGCTGAAATCAACACCCTGTTCGTCCATGTAGGCTTTAAGTAGTTGTGGGTAGGTTGTTGCAATACGCTTGCCCGCTAGATCTTGTGGGCCGTTGTACTCTTCATCTTTGTTAATTGCGATAGATAAACGGCAGCCACCGAAATCTAGACGACGTAGTGTTTCGAACTCTGCAGGCTCTTTAAGAGCAAGGCGATCTAGACGAACTTCTTCAAGCTCATTTTCACCGATAAAACCAAGGTCAACCACACCGTCCATGATAAGACCTGGGATGTCGTCATCACGAACTAATAGCAGGTCAATTGGCATATTTAGTGAATGAACGACTAGGCGCTCACCCATGATGTTAAATTTAACACCACATTTTTTTAGTAGGTCTTGGCACTCTTTACTTAAGCGACCTTTCTTTTGAATTGCGATTCTTAGGCGTTGTGTCTGCATTGCTGTATCCCTGTGCAAATATTTGAATTTATTGATTATTTAAAAGCGCTAAAACTAAAAAACCCTCGGAAGACTCTGTCATCCCGAGGGTTTAAATCTAAATTCTTTTGACTTAACCTCCGGGAGTAATCTTGCTCCCGGGTATACGTAAATCTCCCCGAAAGACTAGATAGGGTGATGATGGTGATGAATGTTCATTACTAATTTACGCATACTTATCAGCTCTTAGGTTGTTTGCTGTCTTGTCTCCACACTAACTAAGGTAAGATCCTTTTTCAACCATTTATTCGAACTTTTTTCACGAAACTTAAAATTAAATTAACAGGCATAAAAAAGGGAGGCCAACGCCTCCCTGATAGTTTACTGATTAACTTTCGTTTTTAGCTTTTACATGTCGCCATTTTGCAACGAGAGAAATAAGCCAGAGCGAAACATACAGCTACGAACGTTAGTGCTGCAGCGCTGAATGCGATACCGATAGAAGCTGTAATACCTAAGGTAATAAAGCCAATACACGATACAAATGCGACTGACAGCGCGTACGGAAGCTGTGTCGATACGTGGTCGATGTGGTTACAACGAGCACCAGTAGAAGACAGAATCGTCGTATCAGAGATTGGAGAACAGTGGTCACCAAATACTGCACCCGCTAGAACCGCACTTAACATAGGAAGAATCAGTGCGATATCCGATGCTGCTGCCATGTCACCTGCGATAGGTAGCATGATACCGAACGTACCCCATGAAGTACCTGTAGAGAACGCCATAACGCCTGCTAGAAGGAACAAGATAACTGGTAGCCAGTGGTAATCGATGCTGCCCGTTACTAGAGATGATAGGTACGAACCTGTTTTCATGTCACCGATTACAGAACCGATAGTCCAAGCGAACACAAGGATTAGGATAGCGCCAAACATAGAGCTCGAACCGATCCACATCGTTCTTGCGATGTCTGCCATAGATAGCTTCTGCTTAAATACAGTCGCTAGCGCAACAAGAAGACCGATGATGCCACCGTAAACAAGAGATTTACCAACATCTGTATTTTCGAATGCACCAAGTAGGTTAAACGCTTGACCATCAGCAGCTAACGCTTGACCGCCTGTGTAAAGCATTGCTGCAACTGTCGCTACGATCAATGAAACGATCGGCATGATTAGGTCAGAAACAGAACCGTTCTCGCTCTCTTCGATATCTAGCTCTTCGTTTAAATCGTGAGCTTGCTGGCTATCGTTGTCACCTTCAAAACCACGGCCTTGAGACGCTTCGATTTCGTGATCGCGCATCTTACCAACATCTAGACCGAACCATGCAACTGCAAATACCATAAGCAGTGCGAACACAGCGTAGAAGTTCATTGGAATAAGACGAACGTAAGCACCCAGTGCAGAATACTCAGTCACACCGTGTGTTACTAGGATGCCACCGATGATGGTAATGATGTAAGCACCCCAGCTAGAAGCGGGCATGATCACACACATTGGTGCAGCTGTAGAATCAAGAATATAAGCTAGCTTAGCGCGAGATACGTAGAAACGGTCTGTAACAGGACGAGAGATTGCACCCACTGCCAAGCTGTTGAAGTAATCATCAACAAAGATGAATACACCTAAGAATGCAGCAAGCAGTTTTGAACCACGCTTGCTCTTAACTCGAGATTGAGCCCACTCAGCGAATGCACGAGTACCACCAGAAAGCGTTAATAGCGCTGTTGTCATTCCAAGAATAATTAGGAAAGCAATGATGCTCATGTTCCAAGTATTGATACCACCATCTTCGATGAAAACACCAGATGCTTTAGTAAATACGTAGCTAGCGGCATTACCTACTGAATAGTCAGCCAGTAAGATGGCACCCATAACGATACCGACACCCAAAGAAACCAATACACGGCGGGTAACAATAGCAAGACTTAAAGCCACAAGTGGCGGAAGCAAAGATAAAGGAGATGTTGCAAAATCTATTAAATTCATGATCTTCAAAAACCAGTTTTTTATTTGGCTAGAGATCTACTGCAGACAAACTTGATACGGCTGACCAAGTTCATGTTGAACTAAGCGAAAGGGAAGTGAACACTTCACCCAACCCTACAGTAGCGCTCCATAGTTTAAAATTAAGACTATGGCAGTGTTGTACCTATTGAGCACAACCCCAGCAAATTGCTTAGATATACAATTTACTTCGGCAATTACACCTTTCATTCCCGTTCATTGGCATCACCCCAACGAAAACTACTTTTTATAATTGCACCTCTACGTGCGACAACATTATTAACCAATCAAACAACAGTTTAACAAATGATTAACCAAAGCATCGCATCAGGTAGCCGCAATTGTACCCATCAAGAGCAACAATGCAACATATCATTCCGAGAAAAGCAGCTTTTTATTTATGAACTAATCAACCTAAGCGTAGTCAACATAAGGTAATTACTCCACCAGTCACATATCAGTTTTTAAGATAATCTTAATATCTATTATAAATTCAATAGAAAGGTGCATGGAAATTTTCAACTATTCATCTCACTTTTATATTTAAATATGTAATAGAAGAAATACTATTTGTTTTATTCCTAAGCTCTGTTTATTATTAGGTGGATTATTTAGTTTACCTTGATGGAAAATATCATGTCTGAATTAACAAAAACTCTATTAAATATCCGTAGCCTTCGCGCATTCTCACGTGAATTAACTCTTGAGCAACTAGAAGAAGCGCTAGACAAGCTAACTATTGTTGTACAAGAGCGTCAAGAGTCTGAAGCTGAAGAACGTGCAGCAAAAGCAGCACAAGAAGCTAAACTTTCTGCTATTGCTGAGCAAATTGCAAAAGACGGAATTGATGTTGCTGATCTTATTGCTGCACTTTCTGGTGAAGCAAAATCTAAAACAACAAAAGCAAAACGCGCTCCTCGCCCAGCTAAATACAAATACGTAGACGCAAACGGTGACGAGAAAACTTGGACAGGCCAAGGTCGTACGCCTTCAGCTATCCAAGAACAACTAGATGCTGGTAAATCTCTGGAAGATTTCGCTATCTAAGCGTTTAGTTTGCAGAGTGAGTAATCCAATTACCTACTAAGCAATAGAATTAATATTTAAGTCGACCAAAGTATTATTTACGGCTTCAATATATTCAGAAACAAAAAAGGCTCCGAAAGGAGCCTTTTTTATATTTTGTTACTCTTCAATGTTTTTTATAAACATAGATGCGCATTTGATAAACTCATGCGCACCAGATAAACAAAATCTCTTATCTTTCCCAGTACGCTTCTTCTAGGCTGTCTTCTCTTTCAGGAAGGCCGCGAGATAAACGTGGAGAGTGCTGAACCAATACTTCATAGCTCGCACGGTTTGAATATTTACAAACTTGTGAGAAAGAAGAATACGTCAAGAATGAATGCTGGTGCTTACTTGAGTTTGGCACGTTTTCTTTGTGGTACTTATTCGCTGCCATATCATGTAATAAAGCCGATAAAGCCGCATCACCTGCACCATTGGTATTTTTGATCTTCTCAGGACCGCCCATATAAGGCGCAATATGTGAATAAACTTTAGTAGGGTTTTCACATAAATCTTTATGAGCCGGACGGCTAAATTCATAACGGTTGAATTCAGCAATTGAACCTGGAAGCAAAGGCAGTGATGTTTCACGTTTCGCTGCGTCTTCCGTGTAACCCGCCATAAATAGACCAACAGGACCTGCAGTACATAGTACTAGGTCTACCCAGTCTAACGCCTTATCAGAAGCAGCGAGTGGATCGCTTTCGCCAGTTAGGGCTTCAGCTTCGTCTTCATTCATTGCAACAACCGTTACGTGTTGCTCTAAGAAATCTTTCCAGAATTCAGGATCGTCTTGAATAACAAATTTCGTACCCAGTGTTAAAACAACAGGCACATCGTATTTCTTCGCGTATTCGATCGCTTTCATTGTTGCTTCAGGCATAGGGTCACCTGGTTTACAACGAACCAAATAAGCAGTTAATACTAAAGCAGAAGCACTTTTGAAAATCTTTTCAGGAATACTTTCTGGATTTAGTTGGTTCATTTGACCTTCGCTAATTGCGAAAGTACGTTCACCGTCTTCAGTAATTAATGCAAAGCAGCGACCAATTGCGCCATCTACCCCTTGTAAATGGTTCAAATCCATTCTGCTTGATGTATTACATAAATAGCGGTAACCATAACTACCGATTTTAATATCTTGGCTCATTACGCCCAGCAGCGTTGAGCGGTCATCCGCCAGTACTGAATAGTTGTGTAATGTATTACCAATAGTGCCACCAGCATATTCGTTGGTAATTAAGCACTGTTCTTTGAGTTCTTGATATAAAGACTCAGCCGCTTCATCACCGATAACCAGTGAGTGTCCCTTACTTAAACCGTACTTCTCAATAAGTTCATAACTCACTTTTGCTTCAATATCCACCAAAGTTTGGTCAATACCGATAATATGAGTACGTGACATTCTTTTACTGCTTTGAGCTTGGCTCACTAATGGATCACGAGCGTGAACCGGAAAATAGTGCTTTGATTTACGTTGTCCAGGGAATTTCATAGGGCTAGTCTAAGTCAAGGGGAAATAGGTGGCGGATTCTACCGCGCTATATTTAACGCGGCAATCATTCAAACTATAGCAAACGTTTGCTGAGCTATTTTTTTATTCGCCTTCCATAAAGCTTAAATCAGGCAGCATCTCTAAATGCTCTGCATAACGCTTTTGGTTAAACTCTGCGCCATTTTTCATTACGTCAAATACTTCAACGGCAAGTGCACATGCCATTGCTGCAATTGCATCTTCACGCGCTGTGCCTGTCATCATCAGACGCATTAACGTCTCTTTTACCTTAATTGGCTGGCCGTCTTCTAGCTGATTTTCAATAATTTCAATCAACTGCTCTTCTTGCATAAATTCGTTTTGTTCAGACATTTTTTTATCTCAGGTCTTGGATTTCGAGCGACTATGCCACATATACTTCTGACATCCTAGCGACTCACCTCGCTCTCATGCGATTCCTAACAAACTCAGCGCACTATTTGTGCAAATGAAACTGTGATTCCGGTCTCGGATCTGTCACGGCGTTTCTCTTTCTGTTAGAATCTGCGACCAAGTAATAGTAACGGTGTTTAGACATGTCAGATATCAGCTCTGGAAACAGCGAAAAGAAAGTAATTGTCGGTATGTCCGGCGGTGTAGATTCGTCAGTATCGGCGTATCTTCTTCAGCAACAAGGCTATCAGGTAGAAGGCCTTTTCATGAAAAACTGGGAAGAAGACGATAACGAAGAATACTGCACAGCAGCTGAAGATCTTGCTGATGCTCAAGCGGTATGTGACAAACTAGGTATCCACCTTCACACTATCAACTTTGCTGCAGAATACTGGGACAACGTATTTGAATACTTCCTTGCGGAATACAAAGCAGGCCGTACGCCTAACCCAGATATTCTTTGTAACAAAGAAATCAAATTCAAAGCATTCTTAGAGTTTGCCGATGAAGTACTAGACGCAGACTACATTGCGATGGGTCACTATGTTCGTCGTACTTTCCCGACTCAAGAAGAACTAGAGGCTGGCGTTAAACCAGAAATGCTACGCGGTCTAGACAGCAACAAAGACCAAAGCTACTTCCTTTACACACTAAGCTCAGATCAAGTTGCGCGCAGCCTATTCCCAGTTGGTGAACTAGAGAAGCCTGAAGTTCGACGCATTGCTGAAGAGCAAGACTTAATCACCGCGAAGAAGAAAGATTCGACAGGTATCTGTTTTATCGGTGAGCGTAAGTTCACAGAGTTCCTTGGCAAATACCTACCAGCACAACCAGGTGATATCGAAACACCAGAAGGTAAAGTGATTGGTAAGCACAACGGTCTGATGTACCACACATTGGGTCAGCGTAAAGGCCTTCACATTGGTGGCACCAAAGGCGGTGGCGGTAACGAAGACCCTTGGTTTGTTGGCGAAAAAGACCTTAAACGTAATGTTCTGATTGCCGTACAAGGTAAGGATCACCCACTTCTAAAATCAGAAGGTTTGATCGCTTCTCAGCTTCATTGGGTAAATCGCACACCAATTACTGAAGTTATGACATGCACGGTAAAAACACGTTACCGTCAAACCGATATTCCTTGTACAATCATCCCAATTGATGACGAGAACATTAAGGTTATTTTTGACGAGCCACAAATCGCAGTGACCCCTGGTCAGTCTGCAGTATTCTACCAAGATGACGTATGTCTTGGTGGTGGTATCATCGAAAAACGCATCTAACTGATCGAACGACAAACGATAGAAGACAACTAGGAGTTACTACGTGGCTAATACACTTTATGACCGTACTATTGCTTTCGCCGGAATTTGCCAAGCTGTGGCTTTGGTTCAACAAGTAGCGAAAGACGGCCATTGTGATAAAGATGCCTTCGAAGCTTCACTCAGTGCTATTTTGAACACTAACCCAGCGAACACTGTGGGTGTTTTTGGGCGTGAAGCTAACCTAAAACTTGGGCTTGAGTGCCTAGTAAAAGGTATCGATAGTACTCCTGCTGGTAGCGATATTACTCGTTACATCATCAGCTTAATGGCGCTTGAACGTAAGCTATCATCTCGCAACGATTCTATGTCTCAGCTTGGTGACCGCATTCAAACAGCAGAGCGCCAGAGTGAACATTTCGACTTGTTTGATGAACAAATGATCAGCAACCTAGCGAGCATCTACCTTGATGTTGTAAGCCCAATAGGCCCTCGTATTCAGGTTTCTGGTACACCAGCGGTACTTCAACAAACCTCGAGTCAACACAAGGTTCGCGCCCTACTACTCTCAGGGATTCGAAGTGCTGTTCTATGGCGTCAAGTTGGCGGCAAACGTCGTCACCTTATCTTCGGTCGCAAGAAGATGATCGAGCAGGCTCAAATCCTATTAGCTCGAATGTAACTTATTAGCTCGCGCCTCGTCGCGAGCTTGTTTTTTGTATCAGTACAACTCTCACGCAAACGTTTGCGCAATGTGCGTGACAATTGAGATTGTTACTGGTATAAACCTCTCAAAATTTAGAAAACTCAATTCAGGAGAACACCATGGAACTGTCAGCATTGACTGCTGTTTCACCAGTAGACGGCCGTTACGGAAGTAAGACTATTGCATTACGCAGCATCTTTAGTGAGTTTGGCCTACTAAAGTACCGCTCTATCGTTGAAATTCGTTGGTTACAAAAGCTTGCAGCTACTGATGCAATCAAAGAAGTACCAGCGTTCAGTGCAGAAGCTAACCAGTTTCTTGATGAACTAGCCGCTAACTTCAGCGAAGAAGACGCTCTACGTATCAAAGAGATCGAGCGCACAACAAACCACGACGTGAAAGCCGTAGAATACTTCTTGAAAGAGAAAGTAGCAGGCGTTCCTGAGCTTCACGCTGTAAACGAATTCATTCACTTTGCATGTACTTCTGAAGACATCAACAACACGTCTCACGCACTTATGCTTAAAGAAGCTCGTGACGAAGTTGTTCTTCCAGAGATCCGCAACGTAATCGACGCAATCAAAACGCTTGCGAACGAATACCGCGACATTCCTCTTCTTTCTCGTACACACGGTCAGCCTGCTTCTCCTTCTACTATGGGTAAAGAAATGGCTAACGTTGCGTACCGTATGGAACGTCAATACAAGCAAATCGAAAACGTTGAGATCCTAGCGAAAATCAACGGCGCTGTTGGTAACTACAACGCACACCTTTCTGCATACCCAGAAGTAGATTGGCACCAGTTCTCAGAAGAGTTCATCACTGAATCTCTTGGCGTAACTTGGAACCCATACACAACTCAAATCGAACCTCACGATTACATCGCAGAGCTATTCGACGCGATCGCTCGTTTCAACACGATCCTTCTAGACTTCGACCGTGACGTTTGGGGCTACATTGCTCTTGGTCACTTCAAGCAGAAGACGATTGCTGGTGAAATCGGCTCATCTACCATGCCGCACAAAGTTAACCCAATTGACTTCGAAAACTCAGAAGGCAACCTTGGTCTAGCTAACGCTGTATTTGGCCACCTAGCACAGAAACTACCAGTTTCTCGCTGGCAACGTGACCTAACTGACTCTACGGTTCTTCGTAACCTAGGTGTTGGTGTTGGCTACGCAATCATTGCATACACTTCAACTCTGAAAGGTATTAGCAAGCTAGAAGTTAACCGCGAAGCACTACTTGCTGAACTAGACAAGAACTGGGAAGTTCTTGCTGAACCAGTACAAACAGTAATGCGTCGTTACGGCGTCGAGAAGCCATACGAGAAGCTAAAAGAGCTAACTCGTGGTAAACGTGTAGATGGCGAAGGCATGCGCGCATTCATCGACGGCCTAGAGATCCCTGAAGACGAGAAAGTTCGTCTGAAAGAGATGACTCCAGCGAACTACATCGGTCAAGCTGTCGAGCTAACTGACAAGCTGTAATTCGATCTTCGAATTAGAAGATATGAGAAGGCTTCCTATGTGGAAGCCTTTTTATTACGTGCAATAACATGCCCAGACACAGACTTACCAAACAAGAACACAAACCCTACCTGTCCACCTCACTTTGATCGACCTAAGCCCTCAGAATAGGCAAAACACATTCCTTCCTATCAGCCATTTAAACAGAGATCAAAAAAGGCTCCCCGTAGGACTGTCTCTTATACACAAATCCCTAAGCCACGCTTGGGGATTTTTTTTGAACT
>NZ_JAEFCE010000035.1:0-52123 GCF_016406055.1 Vibrio sp. IB15 | reverse complement strand
TTTCCGACGTCTCGGAAAACCAAGTAGTTCTCTCAAAGTTACTTTTAATAACGGCTCGAAAATCAGAAGCTTTAGAAAAACTTTTAAAAAACCACAAAAAAAATCACTAACCATAAAAATTTCAACAACTTAAAAAATTAAACTTTCTAAAATAACTGTAGATTTTTGTTATTGAGAGCATGTGGGTTGTTTGAAAAACGTTCAAACTGGTTTTTTAGTTAGCCTGTGTACAGAAATGATCAATCAGCAAAATTCATGGCTGTGGGCAAATAGTAGGCAAAAAGGTGAGCTGTTTTTCACAAAGTCGGCAGAGAAAATTAAAACTAGCAGAGCGAGAAAACGAAGAAAGATCGTTAGAAGGGAAAATAAAACACAATCTTCAGAAAGGAAAAAGCCCCTTTTCCTTTGAGAGAACCGGGGCTAGTTGGCGCGTCAGAGCCTGTGTGGAGATCATCGAGAAATGAACACATTTCCGACTCGCCGTTGCATTCTTACCGTAAAAATGGATAGCAGGTGAGAGATGAGAGAGCTAAACACTCACTAGTAAGTATGCTTGCCAGTTTCCCTTGCTGCATGGCTCACGTCTGAACACGAGCAGCAAGTTCAACCAATAACTATTGCAATAGTGACATTGCAGAGTTAGGCAATTGTTTTGCTTGAGCAAGTATTGAAGTACCTGCTTGTTGCAGAATTTGTGATTTGGTCATTTGCGTCGTCTCTTTCGCAAAGTCCGTATCTTTGATTCGGCTGTTTGAAGCGTCTACGTTCTCTTGAACGTTTGCCAAGTTATTAATACTGTGGCTTAGACGGTTCTGTTTCGCACCCAAATCAGCACGCTGTGAATCTACGTACTTCAATGCAGAATCAATAACGCTGATAGCGTTCTGTGAACCAGCAACACTTGTTAGACTGATATCTTGAACTGATGTTGCACGGCCTTCGCTCTTAATTCCAAGCTCAGATGCCAAGCCACCAGAGATTGACATAGCGCCAGCTAGGTCTGGTTCTGCTACAAATAACTGTAAACGACCGTCATCAGTAACCGATGCATTTAGTAAGTCAGATTGACCATTAATGTAAGTCGCTAACTCTTCAATATCGTCACCCGCTTTAGTGTTGATATCTAGAACGATGTCTTCACCCGCTTTAGTTTTGAATTCAAACTTAAGATCGCTCGCTGTTGGCGGCACTTCCCAGTTCTTATCTTTCGCGTTTTCTGAGTCGAACGTAGTACCACCCATACGGTAGTCATCTGCACGGATGCTTGTCAGAGCCATGATCATTGCTTCACCAGAGTTAGAACCAATCTGGAATGAAGCTTCACCGAATGACCCGTTCAGTAGACGACGACCACCAAACGATGTGGTTTCCGCGATACGGTTAAGCTCATCTTGAAGTGCCATTGACTCTTCATTCAGTGCAGTACGCTCTGCCGGCGAGTTAGTGCCGTTTGATGATTGAATCGCTAGATCACGCATACGTTGTAGTACGTTAGTCGATTCGTTCATCGCGCCTTCTGCTGTTTGAGCGATCGAAATACCGTCGTTGGCATTACGCATTGCCACATCAAGACCACGAGACTGAGCCGTTAGACGGTTCGAGATTTGCAGACCTGCCGCATCATCTTTCGCGCTGTTGATCTTGTGACCAGATGACAAACGCTCCATAGAAGTCGCTAAGTCATTAGACGCTTTGTTCAGGTAACGCTGCGCTGTCATTGCGGAAACGTTAGTACTTACATTAACTGCCATTTTGCTCTCCTTATGAGTTCGCAAGCTCTCTGCGAAGCGGCCAGCTTTACTCTCATATGGATAAGCACTGACCGTATGTTACTCAATAAACCTTACACAAGGTTTAAGATCTGTATTAATCATTTATAACCAACACAGATACAAGTTGTATGCCAAGTTTAATTTTGTATAAATAATTTTTTTATTTACTAATAATCAAAAACTTACAGAAAATTAAACGCGATTATGATTGTTTACTTTTAGAAGATGAAACTGCCCTCATCCTCTTGTTGCCGTTTTTTGCCGCTATATCAAGAAACATTATGCTTCGTACGAAAAAGCGGCAATTTTTGAAGTCATTCGCACGTATGGCATAGCACATAAGGCAAAGAATCGACTCCGTGGTATTTAGCAGTTCACCACTAAATACCGATCAATCGTTAAATATAGTTAAACAAGGTTAGGTCTTTTGTTTTGCCAAACGCTTGCTGTGAAGCTTGCAGTGCTCGAGAGTTTTCATTGAATTCAATGATGGCTTTCGAGTAATCCAAATCTTCAAAGTTGCTTTTCGCTTTCGCCAAAGACAACTTAAAATCTTCATGCTGTTGCTCTTGAATATCTAATGTACTCAAACGGGCACCAACATCCGTTCTCGCTTTCGTTAAATGGATAAACGCAGCATGGAACTCTTCCGTCATTTGGTGCAGTTTTGCCGTTGCCGATGCATCGGACACTGGATTTTCTACCTGCTCTGCCGCTTCTTTGAACGTGTCAAAGATCGAGAATGTCTCTCTCGGCTCTAAGGTGATCGAATCGCCCTTAGTGACTTGTCCTTTAAACTGAATATTTAGCCCTTCGTAGACAATGCCAGTCGCAGGGTCAAAATCTTCAGCAGCAACCACAGCGCCATCTTTTTCAAGTTGGTACGCAAACTTACCAGTCTGCATATCAACAAAGGTTACTTTATAAGTAGAACCATCTTCTGCACTGTTTGTTGCACGACCAAGTAGTAATTCAGATGCGGGCTCAAGCTCGTATTGAGGCTCGTAATCACCGAATGGGTTATCTATTTCCATAAATAACTTACTGCCCGGATCATTCATCGCCATTTCAAAGCTACTCGCTACACGCATCTTTCGCTGATAGTCGTCACCTTGATACGTCACCGTTCCTTCGTTATCGCGAAAGAAGGGCTGACTTTTTGGCTTAGTACCAGCAAATGTGTAGTTACCAGACTCGTCTTGAGAGTTTGCTAAGTACAAAAAGTTATTCGCTAACTCTTGGATTTCACGCTTCTTCGCTAAACGGTCTTCAGGTGACAACGCGCCGTTGATCATTTCCATCACGGTTCGTTTTGCTTCATCAGCAAAGCCTTCCGAGTTAGCGATCATCACCTCATGGTGCTCAAGGCGGTTTCTAACCAGAGTAATAGCATCAACGTACTGTTTAAGCTGCTCTGATTGCTGACCAATATTCTGTAAATAGTGCGTCGCTAACGGGTCATCACTTGGCGACTGCAGCTTCTTACCCGAAGCGAGTTGCGCCTGGTTGTGATGCACCTTGTTCTCTTGGCGGCGCAAGTCATTTTGTACGGACTGGTAGTTATGGAAGCTAGATATACGATTTAACATTTATACTTCCTACCTCAGAGCCAAAATAGTATTAAAGGTATCGTTAGCAGCTTGCATGATGCGTGAAGAAGCCATATACGCTTGTTGAAACTTCATCATGTTTGCCGCTTCTTCATCAAGGTTAACCCCTGAGATTGAAGCAATACGCTCCTGGGCTGACTGCTTTTCTAACGTCGCAATATCACTCAAGCGATTAGCCGTTGAAGACTTCAGACCCGTATTGGTATTCAGGTTGTGGTAAAGGTCTAAAATCGTAGACTCACCATCGTTCAAGATCTTGCCCGTTTGGAGATCTTGCAGCTTACGCAAGTTGCCATTGTCACCTTCTGATGGGACAAGGTTTGCCGTAAATTTGTCGTTTGCCAACGCGCCTGCCGTCAACTCGAAGGTCGTGCCGTTAATCGTCACTGGCCCTTGTGGTGGATACGGTTGAGGCTGCATTAAGATGTTGCCTTTTGGATCCGTCACCGCGAATTGCTCACCCTTGGGTGATACGATCACTTCAAACTCACGCAGTTGGCCTGCCTCTAGGATTTTGAACCCAGCAGTACCCTTGGCAAACGTCGTCGATGCCTCATAGCTTTGTGCGGCAATGTCTTTTGGATCTGTGGTTGCCATATGAATCTGCGCGGCAAAATTACGCGTTGGACGCAGTAACAGCTTTTCACCAAGTTCAGGCGGATTACGAATTTCGACGCGCATACCATCAAGGTAAAATGCGTTGCCGCTCAAATCGGTACTCACTTTGACCGTTTCGCCACTTGGCTTGGTCACCACGTAATCACTACCATCGTATTTAAGACCGTACTCTCCACCTTTTAAGGCAGAAGTATCATCAATAAACACAGCGACATCCGCTTTGGATTGCCCACTTGCCGTCACACGAGATTTTGCCACCAGCTCAGAGTTCACATCGGTAAACAGGTTCTTACCCACATTGCCGTTGAGATCCAAGCCTTGCTCTTGAAGAGCATTAACCTTGTACGAAAACGCGGTTGCCAAGCGGCCGAGCTCATCCATGATTGCTGGGATGTGTTCGTCTCGCATGTCTAACATGGCACCGATTTTTCCATCAATGTCACTGCTGGTGATCGGCTTTAAAGACTTTCCTTCAACAATCGCCAAACGACGCTGGTGTGCATCAGGCAAACCGTCCACCATTTTTAGCTGGCTTGCCTCGCTGCCTGATACTAAGGTGTGGCCGTTACCAATATGGACATTGAAGCCTTCGGCATTTGAGCGTGGTGTCACCGTTACTTTGGTGTAACCAGAAAGCTCATTAATTAGCTTTTCATGCTGATCTCGCAGGTCGTTATGAGGCCCAGGAGTTCGCATCATCAGGCGTTGTACATCACGGATCTCGATCGCGAGTTGGTTGACTCGCTCGATACCCATATCTAATTTTTTATTCGTAGAATCAGACTGTTGACGAACCGTCTCATGAAATTCATTCAACGTTTTTGTGAGTAACCCAGCCTTCTCGATTACGACTTTTCGAGCACCAACGTCGTTCGGTGTATCGGCTAAGGTTTTAACCGAGTCAAACCATTCATTTAGGTTTTCTGGAATCTTCTTCGAAGCCACCGAAGACAACATGTTCGACAGCATGTCCAAGTTGCCTTGAGTGTCGCCTTTGTTGGCGGCATTGGTTGTCGATAGGTTAAGTTCATTGACGGCAAATTGGTCCCAAGAGCGGCGAACATTTTCCACATGCACACCCATGCCGTAGGTTTGACCACCGTACTGGCGCGGGTCATTAACACCTTGAATCACAGATTGACGGCTATAGCCCTCTGTATTGGCGTTAGAAATGTTATGACCTGTGGTGTTTAGCTGTCTCTGAGCAGTAAGAACACTTTGTGCCCCTACATTCAGAAGATCCGACGCCATAATGCCCCCAAAAAACTTAACAAAATCAGGATAAACTGATTAACTACCAGTTTAAATAGCAATATGTATGCCAACAGATAAAGAAGATAATCAAAAGGCGTTAATTTATTGAAGTATAAAGAGATAACTATGTGTGATGGTGTTGAATCTTATACAGCATATAAGAAAAGAGCCTGCCACTGGCAAGCTCTAGGTGTTCAATCGATTTGACCTAGTTCATTTCATCAATCTTAGCTTTAACTCGCAATACTTTATCAGCGTAGTTAGGGTCGGTTGCGTAGCCTGCTTGATGAATCCCTTTGATGAAATTCTCTGAATTACCTTGGTGCTGCAGCGCTGTTTCGTATCTTGGGTTTTCGTTCAAGAACTTCACATAATCGTTGAAGCTGTCTTCAAAACTAGAGTAAGAACGGAAAGAGGCCGATTCTTTAACGGCAGTTTTACCATGGAACTCGAGTGTTTGAGTTGCCACTTTATCGCCTTTCCAACTTCTGTCTGCTTTGATGTTGAACAGGTTATTACTGTTGCCCAGAGAGTTCTTAACCATCTTAGAGCCCCAGCCTGTTTCCAGTGCCGCTTGAGCCAATAGTAGAGATGAATCCACACCAAGGGCGCTTGCCGCTTTTTCTGCGTAAGGCTTCATTGAAGCGACAAATGATTCTGGTGAGTCGAAAGAGACCGGCTGTTTGGCTGCTGACGCAGATTGGATTTCTGACGTTCTCTCATCTGAACGACCTGAGAATTGTGGTCTTTGCAATGAAGTATCAAAGCCTTCGCTACGAACCTTATCTTCTGTCGCGTCGCTAGATTGGCCGGCACTTAACTGAGCAACAATCATATCCGCAAGGCCTAGTGAGCCATTCGCACTGAGCTCACTCGCCATTTGATCATCTTGCATTTGGCGGTAGAACTGTTCGTTCTGGCTGTTCAACATATCCGATTTAAAGCTAGAGTTCGCATCGCGCATCGACTTAAACAACATTGAGGTGAAAATCGCTTCAAACTGTTTTGCCGCTGCGGTCAGTGCTTCTTTCTCACTGCCCTCTTCACCGTTTACTGCTTGTTGACGAAGACGGTCTAGGCTACCGATATCGTGAATAAAGCCGATGTCGTTGTTATTCTTAATCATGCTCTATTCCTTAGATAATGATCAGCTGGCCTTCAATCGCACCCGCTTGTTTCAGTGCTTGAAGGATTGCCATTAAATCAGAAGGCGCTGCGCCCACTTCGTTAACCGCTCGAACCAAATCATCCAATGTTAGGCCAGGTTCAAACTTAAACATCTTGCCATCGGCTTCAGTGACTTCGATATCAGAGTCTGGAACCACTACCGTTTGACCACCAGAGAATGCATTCGGCTGGCTCACGTTTAAGTTTTCTTTAATCGCGACTGTCATACCGCCGTGTGTTACCGCCGCCGCTTTTAGGCGCACGTGCTTACCAACGACAATAGTACCAGTACGAGAGTTAACGATGATTTTCGCTGAGCCTTCAGCTGGATCAAATTCAATGTTTTCGATTGCCGATAAGAAAGCCACACGTTGGCTGATTTCTCGAGGCGCACGTACTTTTACAGACGTCGCATCAACCGCAGACGCCATTTGTGGGCCTAAGAAATTATTAACCGCATCAGCCATGCGCTGCGCTGTTGTGAAATCTGATTGGATTAGGTTGAAGGTGATGTAGTCGCCACGGCCGAAAGGCGTTGGGATCTCTTGCTCTACTGTTGCACCACTAGAGATGATACCGACGTTAGGGTTATTGCCGACAATCTTAGAACCATCGTTACCCTGAGCACTAAAACCACTTACCACTAAGTTACCTTGCGCGACGGCATACACATGACCATCTAGACCTTTTAGGAAGGTTTGTAGCAAGGTACCACCACGTAGGCTTTTTGCCGAACCGATAGAAGAAACCGTGACGTCAACTTCCTGACCTTGCTTAGAGAAAGCCGGCAGTTCAGCGGTAACAATTACTGCCGCTACGTTTTTGGTTTTTGGCTTAGTGCCAGGCGGCAATTGGATGCCAAAATTTTGCAACATCGCGTTAAATGTTTGATCGGTAAAGGGAGTTGTCTCACCGGTACCCGGCAAACCCGTGACCAAACCATAACCGACAAGTTGGTTACTACGAACACCCGCCACTTTTGCCACGTCTTTAATACGCGCAGCATGGGCACTGGTGGCAAGAAATAGCATGCCAAATAGTACGAGTGTCAGTTTTTTCATTGAGTAACCTGTCTGTATTGCTTTAATTAATAATAACTTAGCGAAATATTTTGAATAACACGGGCTGTCAGTATGTCGACACCCTCTCAAGCTCTACAGAGATACATTAAAGAATCGTGCCAAGAATCCAGGCTCTTGCATATCTTGTTGCACTCCGGTACCTGAATACTGGATTCGAGCATTAGAAACACGGTTTGAAGCGATGGTATTGTCGAAATCAATATCGTCTGGACGGATGGTGCCACTTAAGCGGATGTACTCATCACCGGTGTTCAATGTCATCCACTTTTCACCACGCACCACTAGGTTACCGTTAGCAAGCACTTCAATCACTTCCACAGTAATGTAACCACTGATGCTGTTGCTCTGATTAGCAGAAGCATCACCTGCGAAGGTATTAGTGTTGCTTAGGTCGTACGAGAAGTTGTACTTGTCTATTGTTAACTCTTGACCACCAACAGCCAAAGGCTCCATTGATGAGTCATTCGACTTAGACATATCTGCATTGGCTTTTTTCGTCGCACGAGTATTTTCATCCAATGCCACAGTAATGATGTCACCAATACCGCGAGGCTTTGAATCATCGTACATGCTGCCAATATGGTTTACGTTGAATAGTGAACCGGTTGCCGCTGCATAATGCTCTGGCTTCTGTTTTGGATTAATTGGCGCCCATGCAGGATCACCGGCAATAGGGTCCGTTCGGCCGCGAAGCGTATCAACAATGCCTGAACTTTCTTGAGCCGATTTATCACCTTCTACCGCATCAACCACTGTGGTCGCGTTCTCTTCTGCTGGCGTCTCAATTGGATCCAATACAGAACAACCGCTCATAGATAAAAACAAGGCTAAACAAAAAATACGTTTCATGGCGATATACTCTCAGCAAGTCATGACGAACACGTCGATTAATACGAAACAAGTAAGCGGTGAATTAACCGATTACAGCTGTTGGTTAACAAAGCTCATCATCTTGTCTACCGACGAGATAACTTTCGAGTTCATTTCGTAAACACGTTGAGCTTCAATCATATTCACAAGCTCTTCGGTTACGTTTACGTTCGATGTTTCTAGCATCGACTGGCGGATATTACCTAGGCCATCAAAACCAGGTACACCTTCTTGTGGATCACCACTTGCACCAGTCGGCAAGTAAAGGTTTTGACCTACTGGTTCTAAACCGCCTGGGTTTACAAAGTCAGTAATAGTGATCTGACCTACCACTACGTTGTTTTGCTCACCACGGAGACGAACCGATACCTCACCGTCGTTACCTACTGTCACTGAGATTGCATCTTCAGGAATAACGATTTCTGGTTGTAGCGGGTAACCTTGACCCGATGTCACGATTGCGCCGTCACCGTTCAATGTGAACTGACCATTGCGGCTGTAACCTGTTTCTCCGTCTGGCATTTCAACTTGGAAGAAACCGTCACCTTCGATCATCATGTCTAGGCTGTTAGACGTAGTCTGCGCGTTACCGTGTGTGTGAACCTTTTGAGTCGCAACCACTTTAGAACCCGCACCTAGCATCAAACCACTTGGTAACTCAGTGTTCTGAGACGACTGACCGCCAGGCTGGTTAATATTCTGATAGAACAGATCTTCAAATACTGCACGGCTCTTTTTAAAACCAATCGTCGAGGCGTTAGCAAGGTTGTTTGAAATCGTTGAAATATTGGTTTGTTGGGCGTCTAAACCTGTTTTACTTACCCATAATGCTGGATGCATAGCAATTTCCTTTAAATTCTATTAGCTCATACGAAGCAGTGAATCAGACGACTTGTCCATTTCCTCTGCTGTGCTCATCATCTTGACCTGCATTTCAAACTGACGTTGTAAGTCAATTAGGCTGGTCATTTCACCTACAGCATTTACGTTACTGCCTTCGACCGCACCTTTTAGCAACGTGACAGCTGCATCTGCTTCGTATGCCTGATCTGGGTTTTTCGAACGGAATAGACCATTCGTATCTTTAAACAAACTTTGATTATCTGGACGTACAAGTTTAATACGATCAACAACCTCCAATTCCTCAGCTGGAGCGCCTTGAGGAATGACTGAGATCGTACCGTCTGTACCAATTTCGACTTTACTGATTGGGATTGGCAGTGTGATTGGCGCGTCATTTTCGCCCAATACCAAGTGACCACTGGCATTGGTCAACAAACCGTTTTGGTCAACCTTTAGGTTACCGTTACGTGTTAAGCCTTCGCGACCAGTGTTGTCCATTACCGAAATCCAACCATCACCTTGGATAGTGACATCAAGATCACGACCAGTGGTAACAACACTACCCTGCGCAAAATTATGTCCTGGACGTTCTGTCATGCTGAAAACACGAGTAGGCATACCTTCGCCATACGCTTGCATTGAACGCGCTTGTGCTAAATCAGCACGGAAACCCGTTGTACTTACGTTGGCAAGGTTGTTTGCACGTAGCTGCAAAGCTTGCATATTTTGCTTAGCGCCACTCATGGCAAGAAACAGTGCGCGATCCATAATTTTGCTCCAAAAATCATCTTCTGGGGCTAATAAAGCAAACACTGTGCCAATATTTTTAACTGTTATTTATCAACAACTTAAATAAAAAACAAACAAGAAAGGTGATCACAAAAGGATCATTGAGGAAGAATTGTTGCCAGTGGCATTACCGGGCGGCAATAAGGGCGGCAAATAAAAAAGCAAACAACAATACCCAATTCAATAACATTGAATTGGGTATTCACAGATGATTCAAACGTTAGAAACGATTAACGAATCTGAAGAATATTCTGTTGTAGTTGGTTGTGTACTTCTAGAGAACGAGAGTTCGCTTGGAAGTTACGTTGAGCAGAAATCAAATCAACCAATTCTTGAGTCATATCGATGTTCGACTGCTCCAGAGAGCCGTTGTTGATGCTACCAAATGAACCTTTGTTAGATTCGCCCCAGATTTTGTCACCTGAGTCGTTAGTAGAATCCCACTGGGTACCGCCTTTCTTATCCAGACCTTGCTCGTTTGGTACGCGTACTAGGCCAACACGACCAAGCATTACGTTTTCACCATTTGAGTAAGTACCTAGAACACTGCCGTACTCATCGAAATCGATTTTGGTTAAGAAACCTGTTGTTGCACCATCTTCATCAAACTTAGTCAGTTCAAACGGAGCCGCAAATTGGGTTGAAGAATCTAGACCAAACTTAAGCACTTGTGTTGGATCTGCACCGTTCAAGTCGATTGGGTTCGCACCAGCACCTAGTGGGTCCGAGTTTATCGGTTGACCACTGTTCAAGCTTGCTAACGTACCGTCATTGTTGAACTTCATTGTATGACCAACATGACCTTGAGCATTCGTTGCATCACCACCAGTAATGTTGAGTGGCTTCTCGCCAGTCTCATCAGTCATGGTGTAGTACGTCTGCCAAGTATTTGGTTGCGTCTGATCTTTGAGGTAGTAAGTCGTTAACTTGTAAGACTGGCCCATAGAATCGTATACCGTCGAAGACGTTGCACGGTTATAGGTATCAGCATCTTTGAAGTTAAATGCAGCCGGATCTTTAAGGTCACCGTTTGCGGGAAGGTTAACCCCTACTTCAATGTTTTCTGTCTGCTTTGGTTTACCAAATTCAGCTGGAATGTCGAGAGGCTTTGGCGCATAAGAAAGAACTTCACCCGAGTTTGGATCAACATCGTAACCTAAAAGAAACTCATCGCTAGCCGTAACCATGTAGTTGTCTTTGTTTAAGTGAAATGCACCATTACGTGTTAGTTCGTTAATCTCTGGCACCATACGGTCTTTCGCTACCGCAAAGAAACCTGTACCACTTACGCGTAGATCCATTGGGTTGTTTGTATAAATACTTGAACCTTCGTGGAACTGTTGCGCCACTTGGCTAGCTTGCGCACCACCACCTGACGTCGTTTTTGCGTTTGTGAACAACGAGTTTGAGTAAACATCACCAAACTCAGCACGAGACTCTTTAAAGCCAAATGTGTTTGCGTTCGCAATGTTGTTACTGGTTGTATTCAGGTCTAATTGTGCAGCGGATAGGCCGCTTAAAGCTACATATGACATTCCAATATTCTCCTAATCTATCTAGCTAGCATGTTCACTCACTTAAGAGCTACGCTTTACCAACCTCTAGTACTTCAGCAAGTCGTACTGGCGATGTGAAACCAGCCAGATTGAGTAGTACGTTGCCATCACCCTTACCAAGAAGCACACTGTTCACGTTCGCATAGCTGGAAACTTGGAACTCTGTGTTCTCGCCATCCAGTAAACCCGACGCTTTCACGTTGTATTTACCGGCCGGCAATGGGTTACCGTCTTCGTCTTTTCCGTCCCATTCAACACGTGTATCGCCTGAAGGTTTAGAGCCAATATCAAAAGTGCGAACTAATTGGCCCACTTCGTTCTCAACACGGACCATAACGTTGTCCATCGCTTGAGGAAGCTTAACCATTGCCGCCATACCGCCATCACCTTGCTTTACACCTGCCGCACCAGGAACCAATACATCACGACCAACCAAAGAGGAGGCCTGCAGTGCTTGGTTAGAGGTCATCGATGAGTTCAAGCTTTCAAACTGTGAATTCATTTTGCCGATGCCATCAACGGTCGCAAATGAAGCCATTTGCGCAATCATCTGGTCATTGCTAACCGGCTTAAAAGGGTCTTGCTGTGCTAGTTGCTTAGTCAACAAAGATAAGAAATCTTCTTGCTTAAGATCCTGCTTACCAGTTGTTTCGTCGGGCTTCTTAGCGCCATCTTGAAGACTCTTCAGCTGGTCAACATAGGACAAGCCGCTTTGACCAACATTGTTGTTGATTCCAGCCATGTGCTACCTCCTTATCCTTATTGACCCATCTGCAGCGTACGCAGCAGCATTTGTTTACTCGAGTCAGCAACCTGTACGTTCGTTTGGTACGCACGTGATGCCGAAATCATATTTGCCATCTCTTCCATAACGTTCACGTTAGACTTGTAGATGAAGCCTTCGTTGTTCGCTAATGGGTGGTCTGGGTTGTACTCCGCGCTCAGCGGCTTATCGCTTTCTACGATACCTAATACTTTCACAGGCACAGTGTGGTCACTGTTGCGTGCTCGATTTAACTCAGCGCCGAACACTGCGTGGCGAGCTTTGTAAGTTTCTTTAGCAGAACTACTTACACTGTCTGCGTTTGCAAGGTTGCTCGAGGTCGTATTTAGACGAACAGATTCAGCACTCATCGCAGAACCAGTCACATTGAATACATTAAATAAGCTCATCTAATTATTCCCCTTTAATCGCTTTAGTTAAATTCTTGAACTTACTTCCTAGGAAGTCGAGAGAGGCTTGATGCCTAATTTGGTTTTGCATGAAAAGGTTTCTTTCCAAATCCAAATCAACCGTGTTGCCATCTCCTGTATCAGGTTGGGTAGGAATTCGATACTTCGTTTCCCCATTCACCGTCGTTTCGGCAGAAATGTGCCGACCGTCTGTGCGGCTAAGACCAATGCTTGCCCCAGAACTTGCCGCCTGCAGTGATTTCTTGAAGTCTAATCCCTTTGCTTTATACCCTGGCGTGTTTGCTTGCGCGATATTGGTGGAAAGCACCTCAGCGTTACGCTCACGTACACCAACTGTGTGCTGGTGAATGCCCAAAGCATTGTCAAAAGAAATAGCCATCTAAACCTCAACTCAAGAACTGACTGTTATGAAATAACCAAAGCAATATATATACCAACTTTTGAAACAAAGTGGTCTATTTATGCTTTTACAGGTTACTCGTGGGTAAACTTGCAATATACAAGCCAAAAAATAGAGTAAATTGAAATGTCACTCTGACTTAAAGATATAGGTTAAGCCGGAAAAAGAAAACCCAGCACTTGGCTGGGTTTTAAAATTATTCAGTAATGTCACACCATATTTAGGTGGCGGCAATTACTTCAATTTGTAGATGATACCTGGGTTGCAACGAACCATTTCGAAGCGGTCCGTTAAACCAGTTAACGACTCAGACGCCCCCAGAAGCAAGTAACCACCCGGGTTCAGGCTGTTCGCCATTTGGTTGAGCACTTTAGATTTCATCTCTGGAGAGAAGTAAATCAGTACGTTACGACAGAAGATAATGTCGAACTTACCCAGCAGTGCGTAACTGTCCATCAGGTTCTGTGGACGAAAGTTCACCATGCGCTTCACGTTGTCTTTCACTTTCATGCGGCCATCGCCTGCATCTTCAAAGAAGGTACGACGGCGCTCTGGAGAAAGACCACGACCTAAAGCAAGGTTGTCATACGCGCCAGTGCGGCACATATCCAACATGCTTGCTGAGATATCCGTTGCGGTGATCGATACATTTGGCAGCATACCAGGCTTACGAGCTTGAGTCTCAAGCACCGTCATTGCCATTGAGTATGGTTCTTGGCCTGAAGAACTTGCCGCAGACCAAATCTTAATAGGACGTTTATTTGCCGCTATTTCCGGTAGAAGTTTATCCGCAAGCACTGCAAACGGGTAAGTATCTCGGAACCAAAGTGTCTCGTTCGTCGTCATAGCATCCACTGCTGCCACTCTCAACTCACGGTTTCGGCCCGTCACTACATCTCTCAATAAATCAGACAGCGAAGCTAGATTAAACTTTGCCACTAATGGGCTTAGGCGGCTGCGCACTAAGTACTGTTTGCTGTCACCTAATACAATGCCACATTGAGATTCTAAGAAACGGCTGAAATCGCGATACTCTTGATCACTTATTATTATAGCAGTCATTAATGTCTCTTTTAGTTAGTTAAAGCAGCTTTAACGGCTGCACCAAGCTCATCAGGGTTGAATTTAGCAATGAAGGAGTTCGCTCCCACACGCTCAACCATGGCTTGGTTAAATACACCACTCAATGATGAGTGTAAAATTACGTATAAATCTTTTAGCTCAGCGTGACGGCGAATCTCAGCAGTCAGCGTATAGCCATCCATCTCTGGCATTTCAATATCCGAGATCACCAATGAGATCTGATCGTAAATGCTGCCCTCTGCTGACATCTGCATCAGTTTTTCGTAGGCTTCTTTACCATCTTTCACAGCAATCACTTCAAAGCCGATCGACTCAATAGCTCGTTGAACCTGTTTACGTGCAACGGTTGAATCATCAGCAATCAAGATGCGGCGAACGAGTTCTTTTTCTTGTTCTACTTCTGCGATTTCTTCGGCAATCTTGCTGTCCATAGTTTCATCAACAGGCGAAATTTCAGCTAGGATTTTTTCAACATCAAGAATTTCGACCAATTCATTGTCGATGTTGGTTACCGCTGTCAGGTAGTTCGCTTTACCAGCGCCATCTGGCGGCGGGAGAATCGATTCCCAGTGCATGTTGATAATGCGCTCTACTGAACTGACCAAGAAACCTTGAATGGTTCGGTTGAACTCAGAGATAACCACAAAACACTTTTCAACATCCGTTGTCGGACGGCCACCAATCGCTAAGCTCAGGTCGATCACAGAGATCGTTTGGCCACGAATGTGTGCGACACCTTTAACCAGTGGGTTCAAGTTTGGCATCTTCGTCAGCTTAGGGCATTGAAGCACTTCTTTTACTTTAAAGACATTAATGCCGTAACGCTGACGCCCCATTAGGCGAAAGGTTAGTAATTCTAATCGGTTTTGACCGACGAGTTGCGTACGCTGATTCACCGAATCAAGAATACCCGTCATGAGCTCATCTCCATATCAAACTTTTTTGTATAAAAAGTGTTAGTCTACTGCAGGCTACGAACCACCAGAGAAACGGAATGACGTATTATAAAACAAATTTGCCACCTCTTTCCATAGCAATGTGTAGAGCTACTTTTAAAACTGTCGCTAAGTTTATCGGCATTTTATCAATATTGTTTAGTTTTTTTGTGCAAGCTGCGACCCCAGAACAAATTGAGAAGATTCAGTCTGCGGCAGAGCAACACATTATTGATACCGTTGAGCAGCCACGAGGCGGCGAACTCTTTGTTAATTCAGCAAATGTTGACTCAAGAATCAAAGCAACAGACTGCCCGATTCCTCTTGAGACAAGTGCCTCAACCACCACAAATACCCGCAGCAGTATTACGGTTTTAGTGCAATGTGTTCCTGATGAGTGGCGAGTTTATGTACCGGTACGTCTTGCGATGTCGGTGCCGCTTGTGACGACTACTCGAGCACTCGCGAGAGGCGAGATTGTCGGTCAATACGACGTGACAACCGCGATGATTTCTCTTAACAAATTCCGTCGCCAAGGCTTCACCGCTCCAGAGCAAGTTATCGGCGCCAAGGTAAAAAAGAACCTAAGGCCGGGTGACGTTGTCGAAAGGGGTGACATTTGTGTCGTATGTCGAAACGAGAAGGTTATCATACAGGCAGTAAAAGGTGGCATGACCATTACGACTAAAGGCACAGCGCTAACTGATGGCTCTATGGGTGATCAAGTAAGAGTGAAAAATGATAAATCACAGCGTATAATTGAAGGTATTGTTACCAACATGTCTGAAGTCACGGTTTACTTTTAACTCTCTACTTCTCAATTGGCGGTACCGTTAGCTATTTCGCTTTCGACTCTAGCATTGAAATACGTAGCTTCAGTGTTATATCCCTTTTCGACTAAAGAGCGAAAAATTGCTAAAGTAATCGAACCCTTGGTCGATATTGACTTTACAGGTTCCCATTTTTGAAGAAAAAGGCTTAACTATGGCAGGCATTGATAACATTCGTTCAGGGCAAACCCTAACGACCACTAACCGATCAGCAGTACGCTCTGATTCTAGTTCTGAGTCATCACGCTCTGATGTTTCAACTAAATCACCAGCGAGCAAAGATGCGGTTTCACTAAGCCAACAAGGCAAAGCGATCGGTCAACTCCACCAAGACATGGCAGCAAACCCAAGCTTTGACTCTGCAAAAGTTGCAGCAATCAAAGAAGCGATCGCGAACGGTTCATACACAGTTGACCCAGAAAAACTGGCCGACAATATGATGAAGTTCGAAAACGAATTAAAAGGTCTTTAAGTTCTCCCCTCTTGTACTGAGTGCTTAACTTAAGACACACAAGATTATTGATAGGTTACGTTATGGCGGCACTAGCAGATTTAGTTAATTTCCAACTTCAAAATGCCAAAGCCTTATCTGAGCTACTAAGTTCAGAGAAAACCGCTATTACAAGCCGACAATCGACAGATATTGAGCGAATTGCCAAGGAAAAAGTGGTCCTTGTCGAACAGCTAAGATCAACCGATCAACGCATCGCTGCCCATAGCAATATCTCAGAACTGACCGAGAATCCTGAACTTGCTCAGTTAGTCTCAACCATCAAGTCTATTGTGCACGATTGTCATCAAGCGAACCTGGTGAATGGCGAGGCCCTAAATCGAGCACACCTCAGCTTCAAAAAACTCAGCAACATGATGCAACAAAGCCACGGCAAAATTGGTATGACTTACAACGCCGGCGGTCAAACGCACACTATTTCAACGTTGGGAACCAACGTAAAAGCTTAGTTAAGCTACACCTTTTCGATAACACCATTGTTTTTTCCTATCTGTATCTGTATCTGTATCTGTATCTGTATCTCAGCCTATCTACATTTCGACTCCAATCAAACACCCACATATCTGAAAGTACGCCCAAGACAGCAAAAACAAAAAGCGGCAAGTATTTTCATACTTGCCGCTTTTATATTCATGTTAGGGCGTGTTGAACTTTCGTGGTTAAATTTTGTTCGGATGGGGACGCCTAGTCAAAAGCGTTTTAATCGCGGCGAGGGGGAAGTAGCCTAGTCATTCTAAGCAAATCTCCCTCAACAAAGAGTAAAACGCTTTTAGCCGAACCCTTTGGGCAGCGTTTGCTGGTTATTGGTTGCCGATACACCATCTGGAAAGCGACTGGCGGCCAATATCATTTATTCATGCTCCGATACTAGAACAGCGTTTGTTGTCTCTTCTCAGGTACAGCCTGAACTTCGCCGTAGTTACGTAATTGATCCATCTTGCGGATATCCAACTGAAGCTCAGTCACATAGCTATCGCCAACTGGGTAACTGCGCACGACTTCTGCACCGCGGATAACCCCATCAACCGCACCTGATGTGCGCTCTGTACCAAGGCGTTGGTCTTCAAGTTCAGCACGGCCGCTGACTCGCATACCATAAACTTGTTCCGCAAGTTCACGATAGGCATCGATCTTAGAGGCTCTCATCGCACGGATGCGCTTCTCTTCGTCGTTGCGACCTTTTTGCTCACTGATACTCGCGTAACCAACAGCAACCAAGAAATCGTCTGGTCTCATGCTCTGCAAAGGCTGACAGCCAACAAGCAGTAAAGCAACAACCACAAATATTAACTTCTTCATCTCGAACTCCTAAGGGCGAAGAATAACAGTATAAGGCTGACTGATCGTTGGGTCAGAACGAATGATCACGCCATCTTGAGTTCGAATACTGTTCAGAGTATCGAGGTCACGGCCAATACGGTCTGCAGGCAAAAAGCCTTGTGCCGAAGCCACGACAATACGAGTTTGCATGCCCACCACTCGAGCATTAACAAGCACACCGCCCTCTTGGCGCAGCATAGTACCCGTTAGTACGTATTGAACGTCTTGCTCTTGAGCTAAGTCTTTCCAGTCACGGCTAATCGCAAAGTCACCTTGATGAGTCACTTGGATAGAACCCGTGGTTTTAAAATCGACCACCTTGAAGCCACGACGCTGAAACTGATGAATGAAACCTTCAGATACTGAATTACCAAGCCAGTTTGTTGTGTCCATGTGTTGCAGGTCAACAAACGAGGTGATCGCAATAGGCGTTCTTGCTGAGATACTGGTGTTCGACACGATCAAGTCTTCAGTCATGCTTTCAACGAAGAAATCCATGGTGTGACGAGGGCTGTCCATCAGCATGAACTGACTGCCGGCATACTCAGTCTTGCCGTTATAGATCGGCGAATAAGCGCATGATGTCAGCAACATGACACTCATTACTACGAGCCATTTTTTCATTCTCTAATCTCCAGATAGTTTTAGTGCTACCTGTTCCAATATGTTCTCGCCATTATTCTTTTCAATGGATTACAATGTTGGAACAGTCTTTGCTTTTCATTAATGGTTCAGATTAAGAAAAACGCACTTAAGTCAGCGTCAAGCTTATAGTTATTTGTTAAGCAATATTTATACCCAACTGGTAACGAATAGATGAAAAAAATAATTTCTTACTTATTTTCAATAGGTTCACTGATAATCATAAGCTTCAGTGCTCATGCCTCATGGTATGAAGTTACCGGTACCGCAACCATCGTCTCGTCAGAAGAGACGGCAAGGATCCACGCTCTGGAAGACGCGGTCTATAAGGCCGTTCAGTTCTCGGGGGCTGACATTGGCAGTATTGCGAACCTGACGCCTTATCTCGATGGCAAGAAAAAGGAATACCAATTTACTAACCACGAAGTACGCTACATCTTGGTTGATAAAGAGAAGAAACGCGGTGGCAATTTAATGATCACCGCAAGAGTCGACATCTACCCTTCGGCAAATGCTTGCCATGAGAGCCAATACAAGAAAACCTTCTTGGTGGGGAATATCGATGTCACCTCTCCACAACAAGCCGTGATGGGAAGAATCTACAACATCGGTGATGATTTCGGCCACGTGGTTGATAGGCAGCTAGCAAAAGAGTCTCGCAGCTTTGTTTCTGTCGGTACCACCAATTACGACATCGACAAACGTAAACCTGAAGTGATCAAGATGATCGCTCAAGACACGGGCGCGCAATACATTATCGGTGGTGACATTACCGATTTAACGGCAACCATCGAATCCAAGCTATTAAAAGATGACATCATCAACCGTCAGTTTGCATTAGAGATGCAAGTATTTGATGGTAAGACAGGTCATCAAATCTACACCCGTAGCTATCGTGAAGTGGCAAAGTGGCCATTTGCTAAAACCAGTGAAGTTGACACTCGCAGTGCTCGTTTCTGGGCATCGACCTACGGCAGCATGATGCTTCGTGTTAGCCGTAACATCATGTTGGACTTAGAGTCTGAAGTCTCTTGTAAGATCACGCTTCCTGAAGTTGCAGCCGTATTCGGTAATACAGTGACCATTGATTTGGGCCGAATGCATGGCGTACAACAGGGTGACAAACTGCAGCTATGGCACACAGGTTCGTTTATCGACCAACGAGGTTTACCTCGCAATAAAGTCTCACAAAGCGATATCACACTGACCGTTTCTCGCGTCTACGAGAACGAAGCTGAACTGACGATTGATCAGCCAAGCCTGGCGGGAAGCATTCAAATTGGTGATGTGATGCAAAAAATCATGTAGTTAGCAGCACTCTAAACTCATAGTTTCTAATAAAGCCTTAGCACCTCTGTTAAGGCTTTAATTTTTTCATGGGTATTAGTTTCGGTTTTTACGTATTTGTCGTAACCTTACTAATAACATAATCATCATTTAGCAAGCTATGAGTCAGAATAATCTAATTGGTGCTACCGGCTATCGCTTTATTTCGAAAGGTAAGACCGCTTTTAAGATCCACATCCACACACCAGAAGACACGGTACTGCACCGGTCTGTCGGTTTTGTTCGTATGGGCGAAGAAAAAGCACTCAAGAAAACCATCAAATTGAGAGACGAGCTGGGTAAAGAGCTTTGGGGTAAGTTTTGGAAGAAGGTTCTCAAGGAGCCTTACCTAATGACGCGCCTTCCACATAGTTTAGAGCCTAAGATTGTATTCAAGCCAAACCCAACACAAAGTGACCCTGAACATCGTGATGAGTGCTATATCGCCAAATGGCGCGTGTTCTCCGATAACAGCGATTACAAATACAAAACCAAGGTCTGCTCCATCAGAAAGCACGGTCGACTGGCCGCATACAGCCAAACTAAGCGCGCACTACTTGACGCTCACAAAGACGTGATTGATTTACTCATATTCATGGGACGCCTCAACAGCATCGACCTGAAGTAGCCTTAAATTCCAATCGGTTTACCTAGTGAGTCAGATACAAAAACAGCCGCATTTGCAGCTGTTTTTTTATTTTTGGAGCAATAAGATAGAACTATCACGATGGCAAAGCACTAAATAGACCATCTAGCTTCGGCAGATCTCTGCCAGTGTCGTCAATCGGCGTTTTGAATCTTTCACATAAGGATTGGTTTGATCCCATGCGTAGCCCGCTAAAATCGAGCACACCATTTGTTTAATCTTAGGGTTGGGATCCTGATAGAAAATCACATCCTGCAGAGTACCGGAGTACCAACCTTCAACGTACGTTCTGAAGGTGTTTACGCCAACCATCAACGGGTCCGCGTATTCACGTTCCCAATCGACCGTCTCACCATTGAGCTGCTTTTCCACACACTCAACCGCAAACTGCGCCGACTTCATGGCAATCGTCACGCCTGACGAGAACACAGGATCAAGAAACTCACCAGCGTTACCCAGTAGTGCGTATTTGTCAGTTGCAAGGTGTTTAACGTTGGCAGAGTAACCACCGATTTCACCCGCAGGGTTTGGGTACTCAGCGTTTGCCAATATTTCAGCCAAACCCGGCTCTTCCATTGCCAATTGCTTAATCGCGGCAATCTTATCTTCAGGGTAAGACTCAAAGAACTTCGGCTCCCCTACCACACCAAATGAAGAAACACCGTTGCTAAACGGGATCAACCAATACCAGACATCAGGATTGGTTGGGTGCACAGAGATTAGGATTTTGTTTCGGTCATAATCTAGCTCAGTATCCACCTCAGCGATATGATCGTTAATGTGCGTGAAAATAGCTTTTCGAGGTGGAAGTGATGATTTCTCTTCCAGATCAAGCATCTTCGGCAACACTCGACCAAAACCACTGCCATCCAAAACGTACTGTGCTTCGAGCTGATAGCTTTCTCCATCAAGTACTTGAACATCTAAAATAGTGCTGTCATCGGTAAAATTAATGCCCGTCAACTCATGCTGGTAATCAATAGTGACACCTTGTGCCTCAGCAGTATCTGCAAGCACCTTATCAAAAGCACCACGTTGAACCTGAAAAGTGGTTCCCGGTCCAGTAGAGAACTTATCTTCAAAATTGAACGCGGTGTACACACCATTTTTACGAAATGCTGCGCCATCTTTGTATTGGAAGTTAGCCTTGGTCACCGCGTCGGTCATGCCTGCCTGTTCAATCACTTCCATGCAAGCGGGTAATAGGCTTTCACCAATTGAAAAGCGAGGGAACACGCTTTTTTCGATTACTCGAACATCGATGCCTTTTTTGTGCAATAAAGACGCGGCAATAGACCCTGATGGCCCAGCTCCGATGATCACTACTTGAGTAGACAGTTTTTTCATTAATTTAAGCCATGTTTGTTATGTGTTATTGCGCGCTAGCTTTCAATTCAAGAAGCGTATGACCAAGACCGATATCATCGGTGCGAGTGACCACTTCAAAGCCAGCTTCTTCAACTATCTCTAAGAAATCTTCACTGCAGTAAAAACGACTGTTGCCGTTTGCCAAGCAGGTAAAGTAAAGCGAAGTCGCGTTTAAGCTATACGAAGCTGCATCGTATTTCTGTGCATCCCAGAACAATTCAAGGATATAAACGGTCGCTTGTTCTGACATATGAGAGCGGACACGCTTTAAGATGCTAAGGATTTCCATTGGCGAGAAACAATCGAGGAATTGACTCATCCACCACACATCCGCACCCGTTGGCAGCGCTTGTTGCTTATCTAGCATGTTGGCCGGGAAAGGCGTCACTCTGTTTTGATGGCCATGTTGCTTAGCGTTCGCCATTGCCATTTCTAACTGCTGTGGCAAATCAACAATCGTGACTTCAACATCAGAATCATGGTTGCAACACTGCATTGCCCACTTACCGGTATTACCGCCAATATCCACCAGCGATTTAGGTGTCTTGCTGAAAACCTTCTCAAGCAAAACGGGGAATGAGCGATCAGAGTAGAAGTGATCAAACTTGAACCAGCTCTCTTTCGCTTTTTCAGGTAATTGAGACAAGCTTTGGTAGATCGTATCCCAATCCCCTAGCTCCTTCAAACCAGCAGGAGTGCCCTCTTCAATCGCTTCAGTGAGGTGCATCATCGCGGCATAACAAACATCGGCTGTGAAATCCATGTTTGCGTTAGTCATGCCATCATGCAACAGGTAGAAACCAAGGTTGGCTATCTTATAGTTAGGCTTTTCCCAAACAACAATATGAGCGCTAAGCGCCATATCAAGTAACACTTTCACACCATATTCAGATACACCTGTTATTTCTGAAATAGTCTCAGCAGGTAAGCCATCGCTCCCCGCATCATCGAGCGCTTTTAAAATACCTAAATCACGAAGTGTACGAGCAGTATGAAAAACAATAGGAGCAAAAGATAATTTTTGTGCTTCTGTTTTTGCTTCTAATGCATTGAATGGATCTAATTTATATTCCGACACGAAAAACCTAACTTATAAATAATAGAGGGTTACTCAGCTGCCATTTGTGCAAGCTTACGTTTAATATCAACGTTTAAGTTATTAACCCAGCGGTTGTAATTACGGTGTATTTCACCATCGTCATACTTCAAATTCTCTGATTCAACATAAAGAATAGAGTAAAATTTGTCGTTATAAGGGATATCAACCACTGCGTGATGTGAACGAACATACAATTCAGCGCGGATCAAACCAGGTTTAATCTCAGAAACTAACCAGCCTCGATTTTCAGCAGATTCATAAATAGCTGATTTCACCTGTTTACTTTGAAGATTATGTGCAACTGGAGTATCCTCAACATTCATTACAGGCTGGACACGTCCACACCCTGCAAGAACCAATATGAATAACATTGAAACGGCTATTTTTAGTAATTTCATTAAAATTCCTTATCTGTGTTTATTTATAAGCACGCATAGTATTTAGTTAGACCCAAAGCAAATCAATACTCTATGTCAAATCAATCCCAATTAATGTCGTTTAATATTGAGAAATGGTCTGCAAACTCGGCTGGTCTCAATTCTGATGCCGAATGGCAAGCCTGGAGCACTAATTTAGATTGGCCGCAAGATGGCTCAACTGAATTTAAAGCGATCCCACCGATGATGCGCCGCCGAATGAGCCTACAAAGTAAATTGGCCGTTCAAACTGCATTGACACTCTTAAAAGACAACTCGATTGATTACCTGGTTTTTGCCAGTCGACATGGTGAACTGCACCGAACCGCAACCTTGATCCAGTCGATATTGGAAGGTGATGATGCCTCGCCAATGGCGTTTTCACAGTCCGTGCATAATACAGCTGCAGGGTTAACTACCATCGCAGCGAAAGCACCAATCCCTCTGACCTCTATCGCGGCCGGCCAAGATACTTTCCACAACGCTTTGATTGAAGCCTATCTTTACCTGAATCAATATCCATCACATCGTGTGTTAGTTATCGATTTCGACCAGCCTTTGCCAGAGCTCTATCAAGAGTTCGAAGCTCAAAGTTATACCGACTATGCGCTAGGGTTAGTGCTCACCTCAGGAAGTGATTACTCAGTATCAAGAGCTGTAGCTAACGAAAGCTCAGCCACTCCTTTACCACAAGGCTTGCAGGCGCTACAAAACATCCTTCTAGGTTCACAGAGCTGGACCATAACAGGTAAGCATCAAGATTGGACTTGGACAAACAACGCGAAAGCCGGAGAACTATAATGAGCAAGGTCGACCAATATTGGCGAGTATTCGCGACAGGCCTCTGCTTTACCATCTTCGGCTTGGGAGGCCTAATTCTCAGCTTCTTGCTCTTGCCATCTATCGCGCTCATCACTCCTAACACCATTCAGCGTGAGCTCAGAGCTCAACGATTGATTCGCTTCTCATTCAATGCCTTCTGCCAGATCATGAAATTCACAGGCGCAATAGATTATCGAATTGATGGTGCGGAACTACTGCGAGAAGATCGCAACTGTATCATCGTTGCCAATCACCCAAGTTTGATTGACTATGTATTGATCGCATCGCAACTTCCTCAATGTGATTGCCTCGTTAAAGCCGCCATTTGGGAAAACCCATTTATGAAAAGGATCGTCAAAGCCGCGGGCTACATACCCAATCAGGCTCCCGACGATCTTTTAGAACGCTGTGAAGAGCGCTTTTCGCGCGGGAATGTGCTACTTGTTTTTCCGGAAGGCACTCGCACAACGCCCGGAATTGAAACATCCTTACAGCGTGGTGCGGCACAAATTGCCACCCGAACACAAACTGATTTACGGGTGATTCATATTACGGTTTCTCCGACATTCTTAACGAAAGAGAAAAAATGGTATCAAGTTCCTGTGACGAAGCCCTTTTTTCATGTCGCGGTGAAAGGTAAAATAGAAGTCGCACCATTTATTGAAGGCTCAAATAATTTAACTTCGGCCGCAAGACGCCTTAATCATCATCTTGCACAAACAATTTTCCCTTCCGAAGAAAACATTTAGCGTATCAATAACATAACAGGCGATATCGGCATTTCGAAAATACCTCATATAATGTAGAATCGCCCCCTTAAAGCAGCATTTAGACAAAGCATTAAGTAGGCCAAAGTGGAAACATTACACAACGAACTGAAACAACTGATCATCGACGCATTAAATCTTGAAGACATGAGCATTGATGAGATTGAAACGGAAGCTCCACTGTTTGGTGATGGACTAGGACTAGATTCTATTGATGCACTAGAACTTGGCCTTGCTATCAAGAAGAAGTACAACATCGTAATTGATGCTGATGATTCAAACACTCGCGAGCATTTTGCATCGGTTGCAAACCTAGCGAATTACATCTCATCTCAAACGAACAACTAGACAGATCTTTATGACACAAGCTAACCAACAAGAAGTATACAACCAGGTTAAAGATGCGCTGATTGAGCTGTTCGAGCTTGATGCTGAAGATATCACGCCGGAAGCTCATCTTTATCTTGATCTAGACCTAGACAGCATTGACGCGGTTGATTTGGTCGTTCATCTACAGAACGTAACAGGTAAGAAGATCAAGCCTGAAGAGTTCAAAGCAGTACGCACCGTTAATGACGTTGTAGAGTCTGTGGTTGAACTATTGAAGGACGCATAATGCGTCCTCTGCTGACTTTGCTGTCGGCAATCATACTTTTCACATATCCAATAGCGGTTTACTTTGGACTCAACAAGTTTGGCCTGCAAACCGTGGGTATCGTGTTGGCCGTTATCTTTGCTGTTCGCATTTTTACCGGCGACCAGGCAAAAATCAAAGAGCTAAAACACCTAGCTTGGATCAGTGGAAGTGCTGGTATTGTTCTGCTGACATTAGGTTTAACCTTTAAGCAGCATGGCTGGCTAACCTATTATCCCGTTATCGTTAATGTTTGTATGCTGGCTGTATTTGCTTCAAGCCTATGGCAACCACAAACGATCATCGAACGTCTTGCTCGCCTTCAAGAGCCAGAGCTTCCACAAAGTGGCATTGATTACACCAGAAAAGTCACCAAAGTTTGGTGCTTGTTCTTTGTTATCAATGGCTCTATTGCTTTTTACACCTGCTTCCAGCCGCTAGAAGTATGGACCCTATACAATGGCTTACTCAGCTATCTGTTTGCAGGGGTGCTCTTTGCAGGGGAGTGGGTAGTAAGACAGCGCATTCGTCAGAGTTAAATTGTTATGACCCAAACCGTATCTTACACCTCGTTGTCTGAACTTCTCAGCCAGAACAGAGTCCCTGAATCTATTGTCTGCTTTGAAGACAATAGTGAGATTACGTGGCAAACCTTTAACGACGACTTATCTCAACTCGTGCACCTTTTATCTTCATCCCCTTTTCAACGAGTTGCGATTTGTACCCAAGATAGCTACCTATTTTCGATAGCATTTTTAGCGTGTGCAGCAGCGAACAAACACATCATCTTACCGGGTAACTACCAACCTTGTGCACTTGCTGAGTTAGGTGAACAGTTTGATTGCCTGCTAGTTGATGACTCGATTGGCGAAGTTGAGGTGAGTGACGTTCGCAATATCCAAACCTTATTGGACTCAAGCACTGAAGTAGAAAAACCTCAGTCCGATGGTCTTCCGGCCATTGATTTGGCAGCCACCCATTTGACCCTGTTCACTTCAGGTTCAAGCGGTACACCAAAAGCGATAAATAAAACGCTAGAGCTGCTGGATATTGAGACCGCACAGCTACACAAAAACTGGGGCAAGCTGCTCAAAGGCAATCAAGTTCAAAGCACGGTTTCGCATCAACATATCTATGGTTTACTATTTAGAGTCTTGTGGCCACTCTGCTCTGGTATTCCGTTTGCTCGTAACAACCTAGAATACCCTGAACAAATTCTATCTCATGCCAATAAAAACTGTGTGCTGATCAGCAGCCCTGCACTACTGAAGCGATTAAAGCATGAGACCAACCAGGTACAACTTGCAGGAGTCTTCTCTTCGGGTGGTCCACTGCCTACCGAGTCTGCTCATCAGTCGCGTGATTTACTAGGACATTTACCAATAGAGGTATTTGGCAGCACAGAGACTGGCGGCATAGCATTTCGTCAGCAAGAGAGCGCTCAAACGCCTTGGCAACTTTTTGATTGTATTGAGGCTAGTCTCAACAGTGAGAACTGCATTAAGTTATTGTCGCCATATATCGATAAAAACAACTGGTATCAAACCGCCGACGAGTGCGAAATGGTCTCAGATAGTCAATTCATATTGAAAGGTCGAACGGACCGGGTGATCAAGATTGAAGAGAAACGAGTATCACTGGTTGAAGTAGAAAAGCGTCTTGAGCAACTGCCTTGGATAAGCGAGTGTGTGGTGATTCCATTTGAAGAACCAGAGCGCCTCATCCTAGCCTCGGTTTTGGTATTATCAGATCAAGGCCAAGCCACTTTATCGACCATGAGTAAAGGTAAATTCTGGTTGATGCTGCGTACAGAACTCAGAAAGTGGTTGGAGCCAATCGCTATCCCAAGAAAATATCGTATTGTTGATGAGATTCCCCTCAACAGCCAAGGTAAGCGATTAACGTCTCACATAGAACAGCTAATAAAATCATAGTAACCGCTGATCGTATTTTACACTGAGATTATCTTTTTATATTTTTGTCAAAGAACCAATATTTGCCCAAGGATTCTAAGCACGCCCTATGGATAAAAGAAAACCAACCGTCATTGCGGTAGACACTGTAGAAAATGAATCGACCCTGACACTTAATGTTAGCGGAGATATCACCGATTTTAAGGGGCACTTCAAGAGCTTCCCTATTCTACCGGGCGTCACGCAAATTGATTGGGCACTTCACTACGCAGTCCAAGAGTTAGGCGTTCCTGGTTTCTTTAAAGGCATGGAAGTCATTAAGTTCCAAGAGCCTATCTTGCCTGACGCCACAATCCAACTATCACTCAAATGGGATGCTGATAAAAGCAAGTTGAGCTTCAGCTACACCTCAAATAACGGTGAGCAAACCCATTCATCAGGCAAAATGAAGCTGGGAGAGAAAAGTGAATAGCACTCCCGTCGAGGCTACTTCTCAACACCCCAAAAAGGAAAGCAACTACAAGGCTTGCTTCCTTATCCCGTGCTTTAACCATGGCGCAACCATGCCTGAGGTGGTGTCATCACTCCATCATTTTGAGTTGCCGATCATCATCGTTGACGATGGTAGTGAGCTCGCTACAAAACAATTTCTCACTCCCCTAGCAGAGCACTCACACGTAACCTTGGTGACACTTGAGCAGAACCAAGGCAAAGGCGGTGCAGTAAAGGCCGGTATCAAAAAAGCACACGAACTCGGCTTTAGCCACGCCATTCAAATTGATGCTGACGGACAACACGACCTTGAAGCCTTACCAACATTAATTGAGGCCTCACAAGCTAAGCCACAACGTCTGATATCAGGCCAGCCTGTCTACGACGAGAGTGTGCCCAAGGCGAGACTGTACGGGCGCTACGCGACACACATTTGGGTATGGATAGAAACCCTTTCTTTATCAATTAAAGACAGCATGTGCGGCTTTAGAGCGTACCCTATCAACCAAACACAAGCGGTACTTAGCAAATACGATATTGGCTCTAGAATGGACTTCGATATCGAAATTCTAGTTCGCCTGTATTGGGAAGGCTGCGACATAGACTTCGTTGAAACTCGAGTCATCTATCCTGAAAACGGCATCTCTCATTTCGATGCATTGTGGGATAACATCAAAATCAGTTGGATGCATACGCGCCTGTTCTTCGGCATGTTGCCAAGAGCACCAAAGCTGATTGCTCGCCATTTCAAATCCGATTCTGCTGAAAGTTACCAAGCTTCATCGACGGATTCAGAACAGCAAACTTCAGAGCAACCGCACTGGTCTCGCACCCAGGAACGCGGCACCGTTTTAGGTATCAAACTGTTATTAGCCATTTATACCTTGTTAGGTCGCGGTGTGTTCAACCTCATTCTACGTGGTGTGATGCGTTACTACCACTTAACGGGCAAGCGCGCGCGAAACGCTTCTGAGCAATACTTGTTTCAGTTGAAGGCCTATGCGGAACAGCAAAATATTGAGTTACCCGGCGAACTAACCAGCTACAACCATCTGCTTTCGTTTGGGCATACCATGCTCGACAAGCTTGCTGCATGGAAAGGCGATTTCTCAGTAGAGAACCTCACCATCCAAGGCCAAGACCAATTCGAAAACATGGTGGCAAATAAGCAAGGTGTGCTGATTTTAGGCTCACACCTAGGCAACATTGAATTATGTCGCGCTTTAGGTCGCAGACACTCAAACATCAAAATCAATGCGCTGGTTTTTACAGAACACGCAGAGCGTTTTAATTCAGTAATGAAAGCGGTTAATCCGCAGTCAGATCTAAACCTAATTCAAGTGACTTCAATGGGGCCTGATACGGCGATCCTTTTACAGCAGAAGTTAGAGCAAGGTGAGTGGATCGTTATTGTCGGGGATAGAACTTCCACCAGCAAAGAGAGCCGCTCGGTATGGGCAGAGTTCTTGGGTAAGGAAGCGCCGTTCCCTCAAGGGCCATTTATGTTAGCCTCTGTACTCAAAGCACCCGTATTTTTGCTATTTGGGTTACGTGACGATTCACAAGCAAAACCGCATTTTAATGTCTATTTCGAGCATTTTAGCGACAGAATCGAGCTACCCAGAAAAACACGCGAACAATCTTTAAAGCAAGTCGTTCAACAATACGCAGACCGACTTCAGCACTACACACTGAAAGCACCACTTCAGTGGTATAACTTTTTTAATTTTTGGACATTGAGCAAGCACCATGACGAAAAAGAATCCAAATAGCATCACCTTTGGTGCCGAACGCCTCACAATTGAGGATGTTGTCGCTATCTCACAGGGCGCAAAAGCCTCGATGAACACCAGTGACGAGTTCACTTCAAAAATCGACCGCGGTGTAGCATTCCTAGAGCGCCTACTTAAAGAAGAAGGTGTGATTTACGGCGTAACAACAGGTTACGGTGACTCTTGTACGGTTGCGATTCCGCCAAGCCTTGTCGATGAACTGCCTCTTCACCTAACACGCTTCCACGGTTGTGGCTTGGGTGAAATACTGTCTCACGAGCAAGCACGTGCGGTACTTGCAACTCGTCTTTGTTCGCTGTCACAAGGCGTATCTGGCGTGACTCATGATCTGCTTAACCAGATCGTTACCCTAATCAACCAAAACATCTCACCACGTATTCCTCAAGAAGGCTCGGTGGGTGCCAGTGGCGACTTAACACCTCTGTCTTACTTAGCAGCCGCGTTGATTGGTGAGCGTGATGTCATCTACAAAGGTGAAGTGCGCCCAACCAGTGACGTCTACAAAGAGCTAGGCATTAGCCCTATCAAGCTTAAGCCAAAAGAAGGCTTAGCGTTAATGAATGGTACGTCTGTCATGACGGCATTAGCGTGTATCGCTTACAAGCGTGCGGAATACCTAGCTCAGCTATCAACTAAGATCACCGCTATGGTATCGGTCGGTATGCATGGCAATGACTTCCACTTCGATGAAGCCTTGTTCGCAGTAAAACCCCATCCGGGTCAACAACAAGTTGCGGCATGGCTGCGTGATGATCTGCAAGCAGATCGCCCGCCACGTAACAGTGACCGCCTACAAGATCGTTACTCTCTGCGCTGCGCGCCACATGTTATCGGTGTGGTTCAAGACTCCCTACCTTGGCTTCGCCAGATTATCGAGAACGAGTTAAACAGTGCAAACGACAACCCAATTATCGATGGTGATAACGAACGCGTACTGCACGGTGGACACTTCTATGGTGGTCATATCGCAATGGCAATGGATACGCTAAAAACTGCCGTAGCCAACCTTGCTGACCTGCTTGATCGCCAAATGGCGCAGCTGATGGATTACAAGTTCAACAACGGTCTGCCATTCAATCTAACGGGTGCTGAAGGCGAACGTAAGCCAATCAACCACGGCTTTAAAGCAGTACAAATCGGCGTGTCAGCTTGGACAGCAGAAGCATTGAAACACACCATGCCTGCAAGTGTGTTCTCTCGCTCAACTGAGTGTCACAATCAAGACAAAGTGAGCATGGGCACCATCGCAGCTCGTGACTGTTTACGCGTTCTTGAACTGACAGAGCAAGTGGCAGCAGCGTCACTTCTAGCCGGTACGCAAGCGCTTGAACTACGTAAACGCCACAATGAGCTTGATGAGCACCATATGAGTGAAAACCTCAAGCACATTCGCGACGAAGTACTGAAAGAGTTTGAGTTTATAGTCGAGGACCGCCCGCTTGAAGGCGATCTACGCCACTTTATTACTCGTATTCAAAATCAGCATTGGTCACTTTACTCATAGAGTTATGACCTTATAAAGTAGCCAACCCTTTACGCAATATTGTTGAGAGCGATTTATGTCTGAAATCCTTCATCCATTACAATCTGAGGTGACACTTGTCACCTCATTCCAAGATGCCGACCCAATGGGCGTGATCTATCACGGCAACTACTTCCGATTTTTCGAAGAAGTACGACGCATCATGATGGACAAGATTGAGTACAACTACCATGAGATGAAGGATTCAGGCTACATGTGGCCTATCATCGATACCCGCGTAAAATACATTAAGGCGATACCGTTTAATCACAAAATTAAAGTAACGGCGAAGCTCACCGAGTGGGAAAACCGCCTGCGCGTCGATTATGAAATTCATGATGCCCTAACCGGTGCTCGCATGACTCGAGCACACACTATGCAGGTTGCGGTAACCATTGAAGAGCAAGAAATGTGCTTTGCTTCACCGAAAGTGTTTACTGAAAAAGTAGAACACTGGCACCAGTTTGGCTGCTTACCTCTCACAGCTGAACAGCAACCTCAGGCCTCTAGCCCACCGCAGGTGAATCATGAATCTGTTTAAACGCAGCCGCAAACACATCAATATTGTGCTACTTGGGCTTACAGCGATAATGACGAGTGGCCTTGTAAGCGCTGAAGAGAGCGCTGCTGCTGTCGGTTCTATCTCAGAGCTGCAGACGGTACTCAGCGAAAATAGCATTGTTCGTGGCGAGTTCACTCAAACGCGCAATATGGAGATGTTCGCCCAACCTCTGACGTCGCAAGGTACATTCCTATTAGACAAATCAAATGGCCTACTCTGGACACAAACCACACCGTTTCCGGTGAACTTAGTGCTCACCGACAACAAGTTGAGCCAAAGGTTTGCCGACCAGCCCGCAAAGATCATCACTGATAAAGAAAACCCAATGGCGTTTTATTTCAGCCATATTTTCCTATCTGTGTTCCACGGTGATACACAAAAACTTCAAGACCAATTCTCACTGTCATTCCAGCCTGCAACTGCGCAAAGCTCAGACCAAAACACAGGATCTTGGACACTGACTCTTAAGCCCAAAAGCGCACCAATGAATGCAATATTTGAGGCTATCAGACTGCAAGGTAACAGTGATATTGAGCGTATTGAGTTAAAGGAGATTCGCGGAGATAGCACGGTGATCGAATTTAGCCAGCTAAGCCATCAACCGGAAGTATTGTCAGATGCCGAAGCGCAACAATTTCAACTCTAAGCTCGCCCTTGTCTGGCTAGTAATTGCGGCGCTTTTTAGCGGACTGTTGATTAAACAGTTCGCTTTTTCTTCTTCAGTGCCGATCGAAAGCAACATAATGAAATTGCTGCCTGAAAATCAACAAGATCCTATGGTTGAACAAGCTTTCCAGCAGATTTCCAACTCTATGAGTGAGCAAGTGGTGTTTATCTTGAGTGGAGCAGACATCAAGAACACTATTGCGGCAACTAAAGCCTTTGAAAAAGCACTCAATCATGGCACGTTTTCTGGTGGCTCAGTACTCTTCAAGCATGTACAAGGTAAAATCAACTCAAGTACGCAAAGCCAATGGAGTGACTTCTACTTCCGTCATCGAGCTCAGCTACTAACAGAGCAACAAAAAAAGACTCTGACGCACGCACCTGAGTCACGAGCTCAGTATGTGATTCAATCCTTGTACAACCCTTTTTCAGGCGTAACAGCGACCGAGCTAACCTTAGACCCATTCCTGTTATTTCGAGACTATATAAGCGAGGTTGGCACCCGCTCGAGTAACTTTGGACTTAAAGATGGCTATCTCACCGCTCAATCTCAAGAGCAATCACATATCCTCGTTACCGCAACGCTGGCGGGCTCTCCTTATAGCCTGACGATTCAAGAACAACTACCCGCGCTAGATACTTTAGAGCGAGACATTGAGAAGCAATTTGACGTTAAAGTTCAGCACACTGGCGTGGTTTTCTACGCAAATTACGGCACCCAAAGTGCGAAATCTGAAATCAGCACTATTGGTTTAGGGTCATTAGCGGGCGTAATTTTATTGGTGTGGTTAACGTTTCGTAGCGCACTCCCACTTGCCTTGTCTTTACTCTCAATTAGCACGGGGTTATTGGTCGCATTGGCGAGCACCGTCGCTATCTTTGGCAAGGTCCACCTATTCAGCTTGGTGTTTGGCGCGAGCTTGATTGGCGTATCCATCGATTACTCGTTTCATTACCTTACTGACCGTTTGGCCGCAGGAAGCCAATGGCAGAGTGACAAAGGGCTAAAGCACATCTTAGTTGCCATCACCCTAGGTTTAATCACTAGCTTAATCGGATACTTAGGGCTGCTGGTTGCGCCTTTCCCTGGTCTACAACAACTTGCACTATTCTCGTCCATCGGACTTATCGCCGCCTACGCAAGCGTGGTGTGTTGGTACCCCGTGTTGGCCTCTAAACCGAGCCAAGAACGAGCGCTTCCTTTGGCTGGCCTTTGGCACACATGGTTAAACTTGTGGAGCCATCCTAGGTTTAGAATCGGCTTGCCATTGATAGTGACCGTCTTAAGTTTGGCGTCAATCACTCAGGTTCGCTACGACGACGATATCAGGCAGCTTCAAGCAATGCCTGACGAGCTAAAACAACAAGAGCAAGCTATCTCTGAGATATCTGGTTTAGGTAGTGCTCAGAACATGCTGCTAGTTACTGCCGAAAGCAACCAAGCGCTGCTCAATAAGTTAGCATTGATCAGTTCTAATCTTGATAACTTAGTCGCTCAGCAAGCTATCTCAGGCTATCGCAGCGTCAATCAACACCTGCCAAGTGAGCAAGAACAACACCATAACTATCAGCTGGTTAAGCAGCTTTATGATAGTCAAAGCGCCACACTACAAACTACGCTTGGCTGGCCGAGCTTCCCAGAGCTTCCTAAATACAGTCCGATCACGCTCGATGAGTTTCTACCGTCGCCTGTATCAGAACCTATTCGCCCGCTTTGGTTAAAACCAATCAATAACCAAGCAGCGTCAGTTATCATGATCAAAGACGTCACTAACACTGAGCTGTTCTCACAATGGTTAGAGTCCGACTTTGCTCAGCAGCAAGGTGTGAAATACCTCAATAAAGCAGATGAAATCTCCTCTCTTTTTGCTGAGTACCGCGTCAAAATTACCGAGCTGTTATTGATTGCCTTCGCTGCTATTGGCATGGTGCTAGGTTGGCGATATGGCGTGAAACAAAGCCTATTAATGCTTCTACCATCTCTAATTGCAGGTGTCGCGGGGTTAGCGGTGACTGGCGTTTTAGGCTCAACATTAAACCTATTTAATCTGCTTGGTTTGATTCTGATTTTAGGGATCGGTATCGACTACACCCTGTTCTTTGCGGAGCAGAAGAAGTCGCTGAGCACCCTATTAGCAATCACTTTATCTGGCCTCACGACACTGCTGTCATTCGGCTTACTGTCACTGAGTCAGACTCATGCCATTCATAGCTTCGGGATTACCGTGTTAACCGGAATTTTTGTGGCGTGGCTGCTTTCCCCGCTCGCCATCAACAATGAGCAAGCCACAGAAAAGAACAAACCTCGTGAGGCATTTAGATGAACAAGACAATCAAGATAGCGCTCGCTGTCGTATTTAGCTTCCTACTCAATGCCTGTTCACTGGTTTCTCAACAACCGACAGGTGCGAGCGTCACTATCAATCAAGACAGAGAACTCGCCTTGCCCCTACCCGAAGAACTTGGGTACTCATTAACAGCAAGTCAGTTGATTAGCGCAAGCTGGCAAGAAGATACCCAGCAGTTACCAGTTCAAGTTGAAGTTACACCCGATAAGGTCGTTTTAGCCGGCTTTTCTTCTTGGGGTACACGCATATTATCGCTGCAGTATCAAAACCAAGCCATTGAAACACAAGTGCTATCTGGCCTCGGTGCTACCCTACCGCAGCCCGAACAGGTACTGTTTAATTTGATGCTCACCTTGTGGCCTGCAGAAGCATGGGCCCAACCACTACAAGGTATAGGCTGGCATTTAGTCGATACAGATAACAGCCGCACTGTGTTTGATGACGACAAGAAGGCAATCATCCGAATTGATTACCAAGCCAAACCGAATACACACAAAACGGCAGGCAACATTGTTTTTAAACATTTGACCCAAGGCTACACCATTACTATACAAACGTTGAATTCAACGATTGTCGATACCCCAAGTAAGAGCTAAACACTATGCCTATTTATATCCAAGACTGTGGTTTCCACTCAGCGCTAGGCTCCAGTATTACTGACATTCATGGGTGCTTAAAAGGCGAACGTGAACCGAACATGATTGAAGTCAGTGATATGCTGAACGACGGCAAACACACTGTCGTTGGCAAAATCGCAGGTGCGCTACCAGAGGTTCCGTCCACTCTCGTGAAGTATGCCACTCGCAACAACCAACTGGCGTTATCAGCTCTCAACCAAATCAAAGATTCTATTGAACTTGCCAAGGCACAATTTGGCGCAGACCGCATTGCTGTTGTTATAGGCACCAGTACCTCTGGTATCTCCGATGGTGAAGCGGCCTTCAAACAAAAACTGACAAACGGTGAGTTTCCAGAAGATTACCATTACTCAAAACAAGAGCTTGGGGACACTTCTGAGTTCGTTAGCCAATACTGCGCGTTGACGGGGCCAAACTACGTCATCTCTACGGCTTGCTCATCCAGCGGCCGCGTGTTTCTGACCGCCCAGCGCTTGTTAGGTTCAGGCATGGCTGATGCCGTATTAGTAGGTGGTGTGGATACCTTATGTAAGCTGACACTCAATGGTTTCCATGGTCTTGAAGCCCTTTCAACTAAACATTGTAAGCCATTTAGCGCATCTCGAGATGGCATCAATATTGGTGAAGCAGCCGCATTTATGTTGCTCAGTAAAACCAAGATCAAGCGTGTTCATTCTACTCAAAACACACCTCAAATTGCCTTATTAGGCTGTGGTGATAGCTCTGATGCACACCACATTTCAGCGCCTCATCCTGAAGGAAATGGAGCTGAACAAGCGATGAAAAAAGCTTTATATTCTGCACAGTTAACCGCAGAAGACATCGGTTACATCAATGCGCATGGTACAGCAACGCCACTCAATGACTCGATGGAAAGCAAAGCCATCCATCGTATTTTTGCAAACAAGGTTCCCGTAAGTTCTACCAAGCCGTTGACCGGGCATACTCTAGGCGCAGCAAGTGCGATTGAGGCTGCAATTGCTTGGCATATTTTGAAATATGACTTACCGCTTCCCTTACAAAAATGTCAGGATAAAGCTGAAGATATTGAGGTTGATTTGGTAAACTGTTCCCAGAAACTTAAAGTAAAGAATATCTTAAGCAACTCGTTTGCTTTTGGTGGTAACAACATTAGCCTGATTTTTGGTGTAGTAAATGACTGATATCCCTTCTGTAGACCAACTTCTCCCTCACGATGATCCGATGATATTAATCGATCGTGCTATCAGCGTAGAGGCGTTGTCGATCCACTGTCAGGTCGATATTGGTGACCATAATCTGTTCTTTAATGCCGAATCTCAAACGGTCCCAGCTTATGTTGGCATCGAGTTTATGGCGCAGTCTGTAGCGGCGTGGTCTGGATATCACGCGCTGAAAAACGGCACCACTCCCCCTATTGGTTTCCTGCTTGGCTCTCGTCGCTATAAATCACTGTGTGATGAGTTTACTCAAGGTCAGACCCTTGATATCTATGCCGAGCAGCTTATGGAAGACAGTGGTATGGCCGTATTTACCGCAAGAGTCGAAGACCAAGGCGAGTTGGTAGCTCAATGCCAACTCAATGTTTACGTACCAACCGAACAAAAATTACAAGAAATGAAAACTAGGAGCCCATCATGACCCGTCAGGTTTTAGTCACTGGTGCCAGCAAAGGCATTGGTAAAGCGATCGCTATTCAACTCGCGAAAGACGGATTTGAAATCGCCGTTCATTACATGGGTGACAAACAAGGCGCTGAGGAGACTCTACAATCGATCACCGAGCAAGGTGGCGCTGGACGTCTTATCCAATTTGATATCAGCAACCGCAGCGAATGTCGTGAAAAGCTAGAGTCTGATATTGCTGAACATGGCGCTTACTACGGCGTAGTAAACAATGCAGGCATTACTCGCGACACTGCATTCCCAGCGATGACAGAAGAAGAGTGGGACGGCGTGATCCATACCAACCTAGACAGCTTCTACAACGTACTTCACCCTTGTGTCATGCCTATGGTGCAAAAGCGTAAAGGTGGCCGTATCGTCACGCTAGCGTCTGTATCAGGCATTATGGGTAACCGTGGTCAAACGAACTATGCAGCGGCAAAAGCGGGTGTGATTGGCGCGACTAAATCTCTTGCTCTAGAACTCGCAAAACGCAAGATCACGGTAAACTGTGTCGCTCCTGGCTTAATTGACACAGGTATGGTTGACGAGCACGTGAAAGATCATGCACTTCCTCAAGTACCACTGCGCCGTATGGGTGAGCCGGAAGAAGTGGCTGGTCTAGTCAGCTACCTAATGTCTGATATTGCAGGCTACGTAACTCGCCAAGTGATTTCAGTAAATGGAGGCTTAGTATGACCCGCCGCGTTGTTGTAACTGGCATGTCTGGTGTTACTGCTTTTGGTAACGACTGGCTACAGATAGAGCCAAAGCTAAAAGCCTGTGAAAATGCGACTCAATATATGCCAAGCTTCGAGCAATATGACGGTCTCAACACTAAGCTTGCAGCGCCTATTGATGACTTCCAACTGCCTAAACACTATAAGCGTAAACAAGTACGTGGCATGGGGCGTGTATCACGCCTAGCAACGGTTGCTACTGAGAATGCATTGGAGCAAGCCGGCTTAATTGGTCACGATGTATTGACCAATGGTGAAACGGGTATCGCTTACGGCTCTTCAACCGGCAGTACTGATGCGGTTGGTGCGTTTGGTGTGATGCTGAATGAGAAGTCGACACGAGCAATCACAGCAACCACTTACGTTCAAATGATGCCGCACACAGCAGCGGTAAACGTAGGCCTGTTCTTTGGTCTGCGTGGTCGCGTGATTCCCACCAGCAGCGCATGTACTTCAGGAAGCCAAGCCATTGGCTACGCCTATGAAGCGATCAAGCATGGTTACCAAACCGTCATGGTCGCCGGTGGTGGTGAAGAGCTATGCCCAACTGAGTCTGCCGTTTTCGATACCCTTTTCGCTACCAGTTTAAAAAACGACACACCCAAGAAATCCCCTAGCCCATACGACAGCGAGCGTGATGGCTTAGTGATTGGTGAAGGAGCAGGTACTCTGATACTTGAAGAGTACGAACATGCGGTTGCTCGCGGCGCAAAAATTTATGCCGAAATCATTGGTTTCGCTAGCAACTGCGATGCCGCCCACGTGACCCAACCTCAAATGGAAACCATGCAAATCTGTATGGAAAAAGCATTGAGAGACGCACAACTTCCAGCTGAAAAGATTGGCTATGTCTCGGCGCATGGCACTGCAACTGAAAAAGGTGACATCGCCGAAAGTAACGCGACAGCGAATATCTTTGGCGAAGTGCCTATTAGTTCTCTTAAGAGTTACTTTGGCCATACGCTTGGCGCATGTGGTGCGATTGAAGCGTGGCTCAGCCTTGAGATGATGCACAGCGGTTGGTTCAGCCCAACCCTAAACCTAGAGAATGTCGATGAACAATGCGGCAAGCTCGATTACATCACGGGCTCGGGTCGCGAATTGGATGTTGAATATCTGATGAGCAACAACTTTGCCTTTGGCGGCATCAACACTTCAATCATCTTCAAGAAAATCTAGGATACGTAATGAAAAACTGGTTAGCCGTTGCTGCTGTCACTTTACTCGCAGGTTGTAGTGCTCCTAAATATTCAGGAAACGCACTGCCAGAAGCGAACAGCATTAAAAACATCACCATCGTAGAAGACACCAAGACGCGCACTGTGTTTCTTGATTCGATGCTCGATTGGTGTTTGAACAATCAAGTTAAATGTAAGGTTGTCGCAGACGGCTCTGAACACAAGCCTGAAGAAGTCACGCTAGATTACGTATCTCGTTGGAGCTGGGATTTGAGAACCTTTGTGGCAGACGCAAAGATCTCAGCTTATCAAGATCAACAGCGCGTTGGTAACGTAGAGTTTAAGGCGCCGAATAGCGGCAACTTTTCGAAGTTTGGTGACGATATGGAACGTATCAAAGCGATGATGGATATATTGTTCGATAAGAAATCAGCCGCGCAAGCAACCCAAATGATTGCCGACGACCAGCTATAGCGAAGCTATTTAAACAATAAAACGAGTTGTTTAGACAATAAACGAAGTCGTTTAGACAATAAATTTTGAGACAAATAAAAAGGGTCAGTAACCAAGTTACTGACCCTTTTTTGAATCTAACAACTGCTCAATTAAGCGTTAGCTTCACGCTCTGCGATGAACTCAAGAGCCATCTTGATGCGAGCGATTACGCGCTCTTTACCAACAAGCTCCATAACTGCATCAACAGAAGGAGACTGACCGCCACCTGTTACTGCTACGCGAAGTGGCATACCGATTTTACCCATGCCGATCTCTAACTCTTCACATACTGCAGCAATCACACCATCTTTGATGTTTGCTGTCGTGAACTCTTCAAGAGCTTCAACCTTAGCAAGAGCAAGCTCTAGTGGACCTTTAGCTACACCACGTAGGTGCTTCTTCGCTGCGCCCGCTTCAAACTCAGAGAAATCTTCGTAGAAGTAACGAGACTGCTCAGCAAGTTCGATAAGCGTGTTACAACGCTCGCCAACTAGCTTGATCACTTCAGTGATAGCAGGGCCGTTTGTTGTATCGATCTTCTGCGCGTCTAGGTGCCATTGCAGGTATTTTGCAACGTACTCAGGCTCAGAAGTTTTGATGTAGTGGTTGTTCAACCAAAGTAGCTTTTCAGTATTGAATGCAGATGCAGACTTGCTGATTGCGTTCAGGCTGAAGAACTCAATCATCTCTTCTTGAGAGAAGATCTCTTGGTCACCGTGAGACCAACCTAAACGTACTAGGTAGTTGTTTAGTGCGTTAGGTAGGTAACCTTCGTCGCGGTATTGCATTACTGATACAGCACCGTGACGCTTAGACAGTTTCGCACCGTCATCACCTAGGATCATTGCACAGTGAGCGAAAGTTGGAACTGGCGCGCCTAGTGCTTCGTAGATGTTGATTTGACGAGGTGTGTTGTTGATGTGGTCTTCACCACGAACAACGTGTGTAATACCCATGTCCCAGTCATCCACTACAACTACGAAGTTGTAAGTGGGAGCACCGTCTGTACGACGAATGATTAGGTCATCAAGTTGGCTGTTAGAAATTTCGATGCGACCACGGATTTGGTCATCAAATACTACACTGCCTTCTTTAGGGTTGCGGAAACGGATAACGCACGCATCGCCTTCTTGTGCTGCTTCGTTAGCGGCAATAATTTTAGGGTGGTTCGCATCGTAACGAGCCATCTCTTTGTTTGCTTCTTGCTCTGCACGAATTTCATCAAGCAGTTCTTTAGACGCGTAGCATTTGTATGCTTTGTCTTCAGCTAGAAGCTTATCAACCATTTCGTTGTAACGGTCAAAACGCTTAGATTGGTAGTAAGGACCTTCGTCCCATTCCATACCCATCCATTGCATGCCTTCTAGAATTGCATCAACCGCTTCTTGAGAGTTACGCTCAAGGTCTGTGTCTTCGATACGTAGAACGAATTCACCGCCTTGGTTTTTAGCGAATAGCCAAGAGTAAAGTGCAGTACGTGCACCACCAACGTGAAGATAGCCAGTTGGGCTAGGAGCAAAACGAGTTTTAACCGTCATTTAAATACCTTGATTATGTAGGTGATTCTTTTAGTGGAGCCTATTACAAGGCCTGCAATAGTCAAACATCACTAAATTTTGGGCACTATTTTATCACCACCGCTTAAATCTACAATCAGTAGTGAATGATTAATGCGCTGTTGTTGTACGAAAGCCGTTATTGAAAGGCCAATTACGCCCTTAAAGTTCTAAATAGATAGTCTTAGCCAGTAGATTATAGCCGCACATTCTTAATTTCCCTCTTCCATTCCAAACTGAAACCACCAGCTAGCACTCCACCAAGATCAAATTCTTGAATTTATGTTTGACCTTACCCTTACGGGAAGGTTTATGTTAGGCGTAGATGAGAATTGGAGTATCGATATGAACCACTACACAACGGCGCTCAACGGCCTAAATTGCATGGGTTGCGCGAAGAAAGTTCGCACACTGTTTAGCGATCTCGACAGCACGATGATTAATGACATATCGCCGACCTACATCGATATTTCGACTCCATTTGGTTACATTCAGCTCAACGAACAGTTAGCAACGCTTGGCTATTCTATGGGTAATCAGCTGCACCTTTCGCTATCCGGTCTGAGCTGCGGCAAGTGTGTGAGCAAACTGACTAAAACGCTTGAACAAACTGAGCAAGCCTCAAACCTAGAAGTCAGCAAACAGGAATTATCACTGGTTACTCTGCTTTCTGAATCTGAGGTTATTGAGCTGGTCGAAAGTGTCGGTTATCACGCCGCTCCCTATTCTGAATCTAATGACCAGTCATCACGTTCAGATTTAGAAGAAGATAAAAAACCAGCCTCCACAGTTACAACGCCAACTGAACCCGTTGCAAGTCAATATACTTATCATCTTGTTCTTGAGGGGATGACCTGCGCGAGTTGCGTTTCTTCAGTCGAAAAAGCACTGAAAAACAACAAATTCGTCGATCAAGCTCAGATCAACCTTGCCGAGCAAACAGCCTTGGTTTTCACATCTCAGACACGCGACCTGATAGAAAACAAGCTCATCCAATCGGTGAAAGCCGCAGGGTATGGCGCCGAGTTTGTTGATGATGCGGCAACACAACAACAAAAACAGCAAGAGCAACAACTTCGCACTCAACAGGCCTTCCTGAAAAACTCAGTGAGTGCGCTACTGCTTGGCGGACCATTAATGGCATGGGGCGTCTTTGGTGGCAGCATGACCATCGCAACACAAAATGATCAACTGGCTTGGGGATTCATTGGTGTAATCTGCCTAGTGCTACTAGCCACCTCTGGGCGGAACTTCTTCACTAACGCGTGGCAATCCTTGATGCATAAACGCGCGACCATGGACACGCTAGTAGCTTTGGGTACAGGCGCAGCATGGTTCTACTCAATGTTGGTTGTGCTCATTCCATCATGGTTCCCCGAAGCCTCTCACCATGTCTATTTTGAGGCAAGCGCGATGATCATTGGCCTTATTTCTTTAGGTCACTATATCGAAGCCAAAGCCAAAGCTCGCACTACAAAATCGCTACAGGCACTGATTAATTTACAGCCTCAAAAAGCGATGGTTATCGTCGATGGCAAAGAGCAGCTTATTGCTGTAGAGGCTATCCAAGTGGGTATGCAGATACGCGTCAAACCGGGTGAGAAAGTGCCGGTTGATGGTGTTGTGGTATCAGGTGAGTCTTACATCGATGAATCCATGCTAACTGGTGAGCCGCTTCCCAACGTAAAGTCAGTTAATGATAGTGTCTCTGCAGGTACCATTAATGGTGATGGCAGCTTAATTATTGAAGCGACAGGAATTGGCTCGAGCACTATGTTGGCTCGCATCATCCAGATGGTTCGCCAAGCACAAAGCAGTAAACCTGAAATTGCCAAGCTTGCAGACTCTATCTCTGCTATTTTCGTTCCTGCTGTCGTCGCGATCGCAGCCGTTGCCGCCCTAGTTTGGTTCTTTATTGGTCCGCAACCAAGTGCAAGCTACATGCTTGTCGTATCAACGACTGTGCTGATCATCGCTTGTCCGTGTGCTCTAGGCCTTGCCACTCCGCTTTCTATTACTGTCGGTGTCGGAAAAGCTGCTGAGTTTGGCGTTCTGATCAAAGATGCCGATGTGTTGCAGTCAGCGAGCAAAATCGATGCTGTGGTATTTGATAAGACGGGTACCCTAACCCAAGGTAAACCAAGCGTGCAGCAAGCGTTTTACCACAACCTATCAGAACAAGAACTGCTGACTTACGCCTATTCGGTTGAAGTTGGTTCAGAACACCCGCTTGCCAAAGCCGTTTGCCAGTATGCCGAAAACTTAGAAGTTTCAGCACTCTCACACAGCGACTTTGAAAACCGCCGAGGCCTTGGCGTACAAGCCAATATCAACGGAAAACACGTTCAAGTCGGCTCTCTGAAATACCTAACCCAACTCGGTATTGATACTCAAATAGGTAATGACTTTATTGAGCTTTGCCGCGCACAAGCATGGACGCCAATCTTCGTCGTCATCGACCAAAAACTGGAAGGCATATTAGGCATTTCAGACGCATTAAAAATAGATAGCAAACAAGCTATTGCTCAACTAAAATCCGCCGGAATTCACACAGTGCTACTCACTGGCGACAACGACTCGGTTGCTCAAGCGATTGGCAAAAGCGTCGGTATCGATGAGGTTATCTCTGAGGTACTTCCAGAGCAGAAGGCGCAACATATTGTTGAACTTCAACAACAATATAAGAATGTAGCAATGGTTGGAGACGGTATAAACGACGCACCAGCACTGGCTCAAGCCGATATAGGTATCGCAATGGGCAGTGGCAGTGATGTTGCGATTGAAAGTGCACAAATGACACTCCTCAACTCGTCGCCACTGTCTGTAAGCAACGCGATCGAGCTATCTCAAGCGACCGTAAGAAACATGAAGCAAAACCTGTTTGGGGCCTTCATCTACAACTCGCTTGGCATCCCTATTGCTGCCGGTGTGCTCTACCCGTTTTTTGGATTTCTGCTTAGCCCAGTAATTGCAGGAGCTGCTATGGCGATGTCGTCAATTACTGTGGTAAGCAATGCCAACAGGCTGAGATTGTTCAAGCCCACCCATTCTAATATCAATAAAAACCATATTCATGAGGTTAACCATGATTCGTAAAGTTATGACTCTTACTGCAGTCGCTGCAATTTCAGGACAGGCTTTAGCTACTGATGTTCTAAACCATAAATCTCCATACTGCGGCTGCTGCACAGAATGGACGGAGCATATGCGTGATTCCAGGTTCGATGTAACAGAGAAACTCCACGATGATATGAACCCAATCAAGCAAAAGTTAGGGGTCACCCCTGAGCTGGCATCTTGCCACACGGCAGAGATTGATGGTTATGTATTTGAAGGTCACATCCCAGCAGAAGACGTGAAAGCCTTTTTAGAAAACCCACCACGCAATGCGATTGGTTTGGCGGTTCCGGGTATGCCAATGGGCTCACCGGGTATGGAATATGGCGATAAGAAAGACGAGTACTCTGTGTACGCGTTTAATGATAAGGGTCAGGTGTTTGAGTACCGTCACTATAAAGGTAACTAGAGTACCAATTCACCTAAGGTAGAAAATTTAAAGCATAAAAATAGAGCCTAGTATCAAGCAAACCCAAGACTGTGGTTTGCTTACTAGGCTCTTTGCTTTTGGACAGTAAAGCAAATCTTGTCGCGGTACCAACCGGGCTGTTAGTACCGCTATATTCCCCTCGCTAATTAGCTAGCAAGCTATTTAACAAAGAAGTTCACTCAGCTAATAATCTAATCGACTAAGCAGCTAAGCGAATCAGCTTAGAAGCCGTAAGAAGCACCGAATACGAATGCGTTGTTAGCATTGTCAGCTTGGTTACGGTACTCAAAGTAAGGTTGAACACCTTGACGAGTCCATGTAGCACGAAGCTCGTGGTCCATTGTGTTATCAGCGTCGCTGATTACGTATACGTTGTTGTAGCTAAGCGCTAGTTCAGCATTTACTGCGTAACCGATACGGTTGTCAAAACGAGTTTGGTCATCAGCTTTGCTGTCTTCCATTGCGTGGTAACGAGTACGGTTACTAATAGAGATACCGTTATCGAAGTTGTAGCCGATCTTAACTAATGGACGATACTGAACCGTTTCGCCGTTATTTAGTAGGTGGTGGTAACCAGCTGCAACCCATAGGTTGTCATTGATGTTATACATCTGCTCAACACCTAAAGTGATGTATGGAGAGTTACCTAGGCCGCTATCTTGGATTGCGTCATTGTCGTACTTACCAAGAGAGATACCATCGAACTCTGTTAGTAGCGTTGTACCAGAGTCAAACGTGTGTCCAGCTTCTAGAGTAGACGTAGCGTTTGGTTGGAAATCAGAATGAAATTGAACGTTACCTGTAACGTAAGAAGAACCAGCAAAAGCACTAGAAGCGAAAGCAAGAGAAAGAGCACTTAGAGCGATAATTTTTTTCATAGTAAACTGCCTTAGTTTGATTTTTTCAGCGGCATATCTTCGGTATATCATTCACCTTCACCGCTTGAGTAATTGGTCGCCTCCCTGGCATGAAATCTATGTTGCTCGAATTAATTTTCGTTTCAAAATAAAAGGGGCAACAGAGTGATCCCTCTCACTATCAAAAAAAGACAAGTTATTTAACACTTTAAAATCAATAACTTAAAGGCATAAAAATTGATAAAAAACTCAAGATTGAAAAGTATACAGATCGGGATCACGTTATTTCACGAAGAAAAATTAGATTTAGATAGTTGAATCACATCTGATTTAGAGTTTTTTACAGGGGACTTATTTTTTGAAGAGAATAATGAGAAGCGCGTCACTTTTGGGATTAAAGTCACCTTATGTGCATTGTTGATGATATGAACAAAGGCGATTTCTATATGTTTCAGTTTTGGATAAACACCTAATTCGCAGTAAACAAAAAGAGCTCCCGTTTTATCTTGAATAAGATAAAACGGGAGCTCTTCTACTAATAGTGCTTATCGATTATTTAACTGAGGTCACTCGACTTACTTTCTCACCACTTTCTGAAATAGAGCGGATGTAAGTCTCACCAGAAACTGATGGACGTTGTTGCTCATCGTACGTTAGCCAGTTTTCGCCATCAGCAGAGTATTGCAGCTCTACACCTGGGAATTGAATGTTCATCGCTAGCTTACCGTCAACAACCTTCGCACCTGGAACTGGTAGTCGGTAATCAATACCTGCTTTTTCTAGCTTAGCTAGTTCACGTTGACCAAGAATATTCGCAAAGCGATTAAAGTCGCTGTTCAACGCTTGCTTATTCACTAAGTTAGTTTCTTGAGAGTATTCAACACCAACCTTGTAGTCGTTTTCCCACTCAGCTCGGTGCCATGCACGCTCTGCTGCTGCTAGTACACGAGGGAACACCATGTATTCATATTGCTCGTCAGTACGTACTGTTTCTGACCAAAGTTGAGCTGACAGACCGTAGAAAGGTTTCGCTTCAACCTCACCTTTACCTGAGAAACCATTACCATCACGGTCTAATGATGTTTCTGCGTTTTGTGGCATGTTTTCTGGTGCGAAGCCAAACATCTTACGAGTATCGGTTGCACGTGTTGCCCAGTAGTAACCGCGCTCAGCAGCATCAACTTCGTATGGCATATCCATGTATACGTAGTCTGGGTTAGAGACAATCACGTCATACCCTTTTGCTGACCAATCGTATACTGATGAAGTTCCGCCCCAGTAAAGAACGTCCCAGAAGTTCACGCGAGTGCTTTCGGTTGCAAATGCTTCTTCACCTTCGCTGTATTTCAGACCATCTTGCCATGCTTGGAAGTGTGGAATACCCTTCTCAGCAACAATCTTAGAAACCTGTTCTGCGAAGTGGCTTGGTAGATGACCGAAATCGCTTACAGTACCATCAGCTATCAATGACTGACATTGTGGTGATTGTTGGAACGGCTTATCTTGCTTAGACAAATCGATATTGCCTTTCCAAGCCACTTTATCTTCTGCATAAATATCTTGTAAGCCTGCACCTAACTTGATGTTTTTCGCCTCATCGCCACCAAAGTGCCAAGTCGTTAGCGGAACGCCCGCTTCTTGGTGCATTGCCGCCACTTCAGAGATTACTTTATCGACGAAGTGAGTTGATGACTCCATACATGGGTTAATGAAGCTTTGCTTATCGTAGAACTGAACCGTGGTTACGTTCGATGTATCTTGTGGATCCATCAAGCGGTATTCGTTCGCTTCTGCTTCTTTGCCTTCCGCCATGAGACGAGTGTAACGCGCTTCCATTGATACCACAGCTGAACGAGCGTGTGCTGGCATATCAATTTCAGGGATAACTTCGATGCTGCGCGCTTTAGCGTAGCTTAAGATCTCGACGTAATCCGCTTTACTAAAGAAACCAGAGCCAAAGTTGTCTGTTGTTGGACCAGAACCTAGCTGAGGCAGTAAGCAGCTTTGTTCATCCAAATCAAAACAACGATTAGACCCTACATCCGTTAGCTCTGGTAAACCTGGAATTTCTAAACGCCAACCTTCATCATCCGTTAGGTGAAGGTGCAGTTTATTCATCTTGTATGCCGCCATTTGATCTAGCGTTGCTAAGATAGCATCTTTTGAGTGGAAGTTTCGAGCAACATCCACCATCACACCACGATAATCAAAGCGCGGCGCATCTTTAATTGACAGTTGCGGTAATGATTCAGCGTTCTGACTATCTATTAGGCCAAAAATAGACTGAACTGCGTAGAAAGCGCCGGTTTTATCAAACGCTTTAATCGCAATCCCCTCTTCCGAGATGCTTAGTTCATAAGCGCCAGATTTCGCTAAATCACCCGTAAACTGAGTGGGAACAACAGCGACACTTACAGGAAGGTCACCACTCACATCTACGTTTACCACATCTGCACGTTCTTCAATTGCAGCGAACTGATCAGCGTCGAATGCGTCTTTTGGTAAAGCAATACCACCAGCAATACTTACTGAACCTTCAGCCGCTTCTACCGACATTGGCGTTGGCAATAGCGTTGTTGATACATCTTGCGTTGCTAGATCTGCATTCTTTTCAAAACGCGTCACCGCTGTCGCCATTACGTTATTATCATCAGGCGTACGCTTAAGGTTATTACCCTCAAGACCAGTTACGAACGATGCAACATCTTCTGTATTCAATGATGCAATCATCTTAGGTTCTGCGTTTGGCCCCGTCACGAATGCACCTGGCATAAAGTCAGTTTCAAACAGTTGCCAGTATTCACTCGTTAACGGAAGAACCACTTCTTCACCAGCCGCAAAGCCGTCAAATTTTTCAGTAGGTTCTAGCTTGTGAAGGTCACCAGTAACGCGAGTGATCTTAAATTGCTCATTATCAACATCTAAAATAAGACGAATACTGTGGAAGTAGATGCTCCAATCTTTAGAGTCAATCGCTTCACCGTCATTGGTTAGCGTCATGTTCACTTTATTACATGACGCCCATTCAGCACCTAGATCCTGACAAGCCAAGCCTTCATTCGCACCATGATTAGTTAGAATTTCGTACTGAACATCAAGATTGTCAGCCAGTGCATTCACTACTTTTTGTTCTGGTGCTTGCGTTACTGCACAACCTGTTAGGCCAGCCAATACCGCTACAGATAGTAAGTTTCTCTTCAACATCGTATTCACCCATAAATTAAAAATTGAGTAAGAAGCAAAATGGAGCGCTTCGAAAGTTAGATAAACTATATGGGCTTATTTTTTACCGTGAATTAAATCGAGCTAATAAAGTGATCGGCTTCAAATCTCAAAAATATTGATAAATTTAATTTAAATAAAATCATCAAGTTACAAGCAACGGCACTTCCGTCATTTTAATTTTGACGTAAAATTTGAGAAATGAATCACAATCTTTTTTACCGATTTCATAAAATCGTGTCATTGGTAGTCAGAAAGGATTTAGAGTTTGAGTGTATTGTTATACTTTTCTTACAAACAACGTGACATTGTTCTCAAAAAAAACCGTTAAAAAACTCCGTCAAAATCATTTTTAACGAGTTACGTCTTCCTCTAGGAGCTCTCTTTGCGCACATTCTTATACTTAACGTTACTCGCTCTTACCTTTACGACTAAGCACGCTTTAGCAGAACCTCTGTATTGGCAAGCCAAAAAAGATGACCTGACCTTAACAATTTTAGGTTCTGTACACGTTGGGGATGAAAGCATGTATCCACTTCCCACGCAGATTACCGACACATTAAAAGAGAGCGATGGCCTAATCATCGAAACGGATATCAGGAAATCCGAAGGTGTCGTATACCCGACTACAACAGTGACCACGGCTGATGTGCTCAGCGCAGAACAAAAGCAGTTACTAACAAGCATTTCAAAATCTTTGGGGATGCCGACTCAGCAACTATTGAGCTCTCCACCTTGGGCGACATCTTTATCGATACAAATGCAGCAATTAAAGAATCTCGGCTATGGCTCGGCGGGCGGTGTAGACGCAACATTAGCCTATAAGGCAACCATACAAGACGTTCCGGTGATCAGCTTAGAGCCTCTACAATTTCAAATTGACCTAATCGCAGGACAAAAAGATTCGGGTAAAGAGTGGTTGTTGACTAGCCTTGAAGAATTTGACCAAACGGACCGTGTCGTGCATTGCCTCATTGAAAGCTGGAAAGCGGGCGATGAGTCCAAACTTGAGGATTTTGCGGAATTGTCTGAAATGCCAACCGAGCTTGAGAAAGCATTCCTAACAGATCGCAACGTAGACTGGGCAAATAAACTATCATCCAATGACTGGAAACTCGATACGAAAGGACACTACTTGTTAGTCGTCGGCACCTTACACCTAATTGGCGAAGGTAATCTTTTGCAGTTGTTAGAAGATAAAGGGTTCAGTGTGACGCAACAATCAAAGAGCCAAAAAGCACAGTGTCAGTTTGAAGATCACTAGTTAATTTTGATGCCATGACTTTTTCATTATAAAAGCGTTTCCTTAATAACAGACATTTTACATTTAGCAACGCTATAGTGGTGCTATCATCTTTCGCTCTTTTTATAAATGGTGTTGTTCTAATGAAACCAGTACTTTTCGCTTTTCCTCTAGCCTTTGCCGTCCTTATGCCTACAGTAGTGTCTGCCAAAGAAACTTGTACGGTAGAACAATTTCAAGCTATCGACATTCAGCCAGATACAAAGGGGGGTGTGATAGATAAAGAAAGTGGGCAATTTCTCATAACAGAGAAGCCGCCAATGCGATGTGCGACGATAACATTCACAACATCGACAACGAGAAACCGCATCGTCAGCCAAATGAATGGAAACTTTGAAGCAAGCTTCTACGATAATCAAACTGGGAACTCTAGTTCGGCTACGTTTAATGAAGATGAAGTGAAGGCGGGTTACATTCGAATTGGTCCCAATAATCCAGCAGAAGCTTATGTTTGTTTTGTTACTTCAGAGACACCGATCAAAGACATTACTTGTGACGTCAAATAAATCAGCTGAGTAACAGATAAAAAACAGGGCTACGGGTAAGATCCATTTCCGCATAGCCCTATTTTGCTGCTTACTCGGTTATTTAAAGAATGTCAGTGCTCGCTTCCGAATAACGTGCAATGATTGGGTTTTGCATTGCATTAGGGTCACCAGGCGACCACATACCACGTTTCATTCCTTTAACGATTAAATGAATCACTGCCGCATCTATCGCAGACATTACGGCAATATTCACTGGTTCATTTTGGCTGTAGCCCATCTCAACTTCTAACAACTCTTTATAGTCAACAAAGCGAAATGAACCGAAGCCGATCTCATGAGAGGAAATGGTTTTAGTAGTAGTGACACTCAAAAGAACTTGCCCAGTTCGAACATCGACGGCTCTCAAATTCACCGTGACTTGATCCGTTCTGTACTGCCCAGAACCACCAATACCTAAATACTTAGCGCCTGCCCCTCCGGTAACAATATTTGAGTCATAAGCCACAATCCCGCCTTCGATAACAATGTTAGCGGAACTCAAAGATGACAAATCCGCACCATGATTATTCACGACTTTGTCTTTTTTCTGAGCCGCACGAATGATCTTACGTTCCGTCAACAAGTTCTGTAGCCCTTCACGTTCTAGAGGGATAAACCATTGTGAATCAATCAATGCTGTCGTGAGCAGTGATGTACCGCCCTGTGGTACAGCTGTTGAGAAGTTACTGTTTGGTTGAGGTTTGTATTGCCCCGTTTGGTCTCTAAAATCATAGACTGAGACCAATATTTTACCGCGAGGCTGAGGTAGTGAGCTGAGATCGGTGTAAGTCGATCCTCTCGGCATCAGCTTAGGTGTTTCAGAAGTCTCTGGAATTTGCATAGAGTAAGTGCATCCTCCTAACACGAAGGTTAGAAAGACGATAATAATCGATTTCATAACACAACCCTTGTGATTAGAGGTCTGGATTTAATCCCGATACGCTGATTTCAGTTGACTCACCAGTCGCTTTGTCGACGATTTGAACCAATAACGTCCCTGAGTCATCAACGATGTTGAGAAAGAAGTCTTCCGTTTCTAGTTGCCCAGTATTGCCATTACCCACGTCAGCAAGCAATTGGCTAATCAGGCGAGACTCTAAGCTGGAGGCTAAACGATCTAATGCTGATTCTTGTTCATCAAAAATATCCCTAGCACTTGGATCTTCGTAATCATTGATAGCGTTAGCGTGATTAAATAGGTGAGAACTGTTTAAAGCGTTTCCACCGAAACTGGGGTTTACGGGCGTATAAACTAATTCGCTCGCGTAAATCGAAGGGGAAGCTAACAACGCAATAAGCGCTGCCTTTCTGAAAAGTATCGACATCCTTGGCTCCTTAAAATTCATCATGGTCTAGGTCGTAAGTATCCTGAAAGAGCCTTTCCGCTTGCCATCTAATGATGTAATTCCCTACAACTCGTGTTGCATCAGCGGCTCGTTCTTTTGCTTGTCTACGACCGGGGGACAACGCTGTACTGAAGATCGGTTTTCTAGAGTGTTGAACCTCTATGATGGGCTTTGTTGCTTAATTCAGAGCGAAGACATGCCTGTCCCATGTGCTTGACTCT